>CANQCD010000086.1 GCA_947589455.1 uncultured Lachnospiraceae bacterium
ATAAAATACAGTGAGCTGAAAAAATCTTTTGTGATCTTCGTATGCCTGTCAGACCTGTTCCAGATGGGAAAGAGCGTGTACACCTTCCGCCAGACCTGCCAGGAGCAGAAAGACCTTGTGCTGGACGACAGGCAGTATACGCTGTTCTTAAATGCCTCCGGAGCAAAGGACGGCTTGCCAGAGGGGCTGGTAAAATTGCTGGAATACATCCAGACCGGAAACGCTACAGACGGATTTACAGAAAAGCTTGCCAATCGGGTGGAGGCGCTCCGCAGCGATGACGATTGGAGGGAAAACTATATGACGCTTGAAATGAAAATGGACGAAAAACGGCAAGAGGGGCTTCAAGAGGGACTGCTGAAGGGACGCACTGAAACTTTGGTTTCCCTGATCTGTAAAAAGCTTGCCAGGGGAAATACAGCAGAGGAAATCGCAGAAATACTGGAAGAAGAACCGGATGAAATCAAAAAAATCTGCGAAACCGCAGACAAGTATGCACCGGAATACGACAAAAACGCCATTTTAAGGGAATTAGGCGTCTTGTAAGTGCAAAGAAACCATCGTTTCCGGGACTTCATCTAGTATTAGGTATCCAAAAAAGTATTTAAATGGCAGTATTGAGCAGGGGGAGAGAATCTCCCCCTAACACCTAATGCGCCCGGTAGTATGCTTCCGGGGGGTGGATTACTTTTCTTTTATTTTTTTGCTTTTAGTCGTAAATTTGGAGTTATAAATAAAAACGCCATGAAAAACACGATAAAATCGTTGCTTTTTGTGGCGTTTTATTTTTGACTGCCTGTTACAGGTCGCAGTCTGTATAGCTTGCCAGACAGTGAAATTAATTCCGCTACGTTTTTCCTAATGTCAGCAAAAGAAGCGGCACTCGTTGGGAGTGCCGCTTCTCTTTTAGTTAATCCGGTAAGTCTGTTTTTTGTAAGTCAGATATATAAAATCTACTCCTATTGCCTTGGATATTTTTCACCAAATGCTATAAAAAAATCACTAATACTGCTATATGTCGTGCCATTCCATGTAATGCTTGCCAGACTGCGGCAACCCCAAAATGTCTCACGCTCAATCTTTGTCACTCCATCTTTTACCACGACATGAACATATCTATCTATAATCGTAATATCATCTTTTGGATAGCCATACTTTCTTATCTCTTTGTTGAGTTCTGTCGCATTCGTACCATCATATTCCAAGACAAGATATTCTGGATTTATGGTTGGCTTCGGCGTCTCCGTCGGTTCTGCAGTGGCATCTGATTTCTGTGTCACCCCGGCATTTCCGCCCGGCGCCACTGTCGCTGTTGCCGTCGGCTGCCCTGTCGCCCCGGTGTTTCCGCCCGGCGCCACTGTCGCTGTTGCCGTCGGCTGCCCTGTCGGGATTGGGCTGCTTCCATTACTGTTGTTGCTGTTACTGCTATTACTGTTATTATCCTTCTTGTCCTTCTTTGCTTTGACGGTCACAGTACAGATATACTTTTTCTTCCCGATCTTTGCCTGCACTTTCGCCTTGCCCGCCTTTTTGCCACTGACGGTCACACCAGTCTTTTTCTTTGCCTTGAGCGTCACGTATTTCTTTCCGGATGTAACGCTCCACGTTACCTTTTTCTTGTTGTTCTTTAGTTTCAGCTTTTTAGACTGTCCTACTTTGACAGTCAGATTCTTTGCGCTTAATGCTGCCTTCTTTTTTGCGGCGTCCGCGCTGGCCGGGCTCGTGAGAGCCGCGCCGCCCACGACCATCGACAGTGAAAGCAGTATCGCGAGCATTTTCCTAGATTTTCTCATGTCCTTTGTCTCCTTTTCTACTTGATATGATTCCTCACCATAGTTCAAAACTCAGAGAAAAAGAAAAAAGCTACGGCAAATAAACCATAGCTTGTCATTTCCAAACTCTGGCTTCTCACTAAAGCCTCTGATAGCGAGGCGTCAGTATGCGTCCACACTTACACCTCGCTATATATCAAAGGTCACAGCCGTACTCCTGCAAATACACACAAAAACATTGAAATCAACACATGATTCCACTATAATAACTGTGTGTATCGCAGACTTCAGTCTGTATCGTGTGGTAGTGTCGTTACCATGCCTTGCCCTCTGTTGCGCCACAACAGAGGGTGGTACACCTGTTATGTTCTTGAATTTTCCCACTTCGTTTTCTAGCATAATTTTTTGTGTATACAAGAAAAATATGACAGAAATTCATTACCTGCAAACGCAAAAATACTCAGATACCATATTATTTAGCCTAAATAGAATTATAACTGTCCATAAAACAAGGAATATATAGCATCATTTTGACGCCGCTTATGCTATATTTTTCTTTTCTAATTTAAAAGGAGCTCCTGAGAAAACTCTCAGAAGCCCCATAAAATCTAGCTTTTTACTGCATTTTTTTAATTACTCAATGATCGTAGCGACCTTACCAGAACCTACTGTTCTACCACCCTCGCGGATAGCGAAGTTAAGTCCCTGCTCCATAGCGATTGGATGAATCAACTCAACTGTCAACTCTACATTATCGCCAGGCATACACATCTCTGTGCCATCCGGCAAGTTGCAGACGCCAGTTACGTCTGTTGTTCTGAAATAGAACTGTGGACGATAGTTGTTGATAAATGGAGTATGACGTCCACCCTCTTCTTTCGTCAGAACGTAAACCTGAGCTGTAAATTTCTTATGGCATGTTACTGTTCCCGGAGCTGTCAGCACCTGACCTCTCTCTACATCTTCTCTCTTGATACCACGGAGAAGTGCGCCGATGTTATCACCAGCCTGTGCCTCGTCAAGAAGCTTACGGAACATCTCGATACCTGTTACAGTAGTCTTTGTTGTCTCGTCTTTAATACCAACGATTTCAACTTCCTCATTTATATGAAGCACACCACGCTCTACTCTACCAGTTGCCACAGTACCACGACCTGTGATTGTGAAGATATCCTCGATAGGCATCAGGAACGGCTTATCTGTTGCACGCTGTGGATCCGGAATAAAGCTGTCAACCGCATCCATAAGTTCCATGATCTTATCTCCCCACTCGCCGCTCGGATCTTCCAGAGCCTTCAGAGCAGAACCCTTAATGATCGGGCAATCTGTGAAACCATACTCTTCCAGAGTTTCTGTTACTTCCATCTCTACTAATTCAATCAACTCTTCATCGTCAACCATATCGCATTTATTTAAGAATACTACGATATAAGGTACGTTTACCTGACGTGAAAGCAGGATATGCTCTTTTGTCTGAGCCATAACACCATCTGTAGCAGCTACTACAAGGATAGCGCCATCCATCTGGGCAGCACCGGTGATCATGTTCTTTACATAATCGGCATGACCCGGGCAGTCAACGTGCGCATAATGTCTCTTCTCTGTCTCATACTCTACGTGAGCAGTAGAAATTGTGATACCACGCTCTCTCTCCTCCGGAGCCTTATCGATATTCTCGAAATCTACAGCTGAATTTCCTGCAACCCTCTGAGATAACGTTTTTGTGATAGCAGCTGTCAATGTTGTTTTACCATGATCTACGTGACCAATGGTACCAATGTTACAATGGGGTTTGGTTCTTTCAAACTTTTCTTTAGCCATTTTTTTAAATCCTCCTTTAATTCATAGGCATATCGCCTAACACTCTCTGTTTTAAATTACACTATGGGCATTATTATATTGCAACTTGACTGAATTTTCAAGTGCTTTTCCAATAAATGCCTTACAAATAATACATTTTTGTAACCATATTTTGCTGTCGGCAGCTCATAGCTGCAAAGACTTTTTCTACAGGACAAAAGTCCAACGATTCCTTCCTATCAACCATTTTTAGCTGCAAGGACTTTTTCCTGTACGGACTTCGGCACCTGCTCATAGCGTTCAAAGAACATAGAATAGTTGCCTCGTCCCTGTGTTCTGGATCGAAGATCTGTTGAATATCCAAACATTTCAGCCAACGGCACAAAAGCGCGGACAATCTTACCGCCGCCGAGATCATCCATTCCTTCGATACGTCCACGGCGTGAGTTAATATCTCCGATCACATCGCCCATGTACTCTTCCGGCATGGTTACTTCTACTTTCATGATCGGCTCTAACAGCACCGGATTTCCTTTCTTCATCGCATCTTTAAATGCCATGGAACCGGCAATGTGGAATGCCATTTCACTGGAATCGACTTCATGGTAAGAACCGTCCCATACCGTGGCATGTACGCCCAGTACAGGGAATCCGCCGAGTACGCCGGCCTGTGCAGCTTCCTCAATCCCCTCGCCAACTGCAGGGATATATTCTTTCGGAATAGCGCCTCCGACTACGGTAGACTCAAACTTAAAGGTTTCCTCGCCATTCGGATCCATCGGCTCAAATTTCACTTTACAATGTCCGTACTGTCCACGACCGCCGGACTGCTTCGCATACTTGCTGTCCACGTCAACCGGCGTTGTAAATGTCTCTTTATAAGAAACCTGCGGCGCTCCGACATTTGCCTCTACCTTAAACTCACGGAGCAGACGGTCAACAATGATCTCCAGATGAAGCTCGCCCATTCCGGCAATGATCGTCTGTCCTGTTTCAGGATCAGTGTGCGCCTTAAATGTCGGGTCTTCCTCTGCAAGTTTTGCAAGGGCCTCACCCATCTTACCCTGGCCGTCCTTTGTCTTCGGCTCGATCGCAAGCTCGATAACCGGCTCAGGGAACTCCATGGATTCAAGGATTACCGGATGCTGCTCATCGCAGATTGTATCGCCGGTTGTAGTTGTCTTAAATCCAACTGCAGCGGCAATATCACCGGAATATACCTTATCTAACTCTTCTCTTTTATTTGCATGCATCTGCAGGATACGCCCAACACGTTCTTTTTTATTCTTGGTTGCATTCAATACATAAGAACCAGAATTTAATGTGCCGGAATATACACGAAAGAATGCAAGCTTACCGACAAACGGATCAGCCATGATCTTAAATGCAAGGGCTGAGAACGGCTCATCATCAGAAGAATGACGGACAACTTCATTGCCCTCTTCATCCACACCGGTAATCGCCGGAATATCTGTCGGCGCCGGCATATAATCAAGAATCGCATCCAAAAGCTTCTGCACACCTTTATTCTTATAAGCAGAACCACAGCATACCGGTACTGCGGTACACTCGCAGGTAGCTTTGCGGAGCACTTTCTTCATGTCAGCTACGGACGGCTCTTCCCCTTCCAGGTACATCATCATCAAATCATCATCCAGCTCACAGACGCCCTCTATCAGTTTCTCATGATACTCGTCTGCCAGCTCTTTCATATCCTCAGGAATCTCTGTGACAGTGATGTCTTCACCCTTATCATCGTTGTAGATATAGGCATCCATCTCAAACAAATCAATAATTCCCTTGAACTCGTCCTCCTTGCCGATCGGCAGCTGAAGAACAACGGCGTTTTTCCCTAATCTCTCACGGATCTGGTCAACTGCGCCATAAAAATTTGCGCCCAAAATATCCATTTTGTTAATAAATGCCATTCTGGGTACGTTGTATGTGTCAGCCTGACGCCATACGTTTTCTGACTGCGGCTCTACGCCGCCCTTTGCACAGAATACGCCAACTGCGCCGTCCAACACACGCAGGGAACGCTCAACCTCAACTGTAAAGTCAACGTGTCCCGGCGTATCAATAATGTTGATACGGTGTTCCAGCGCATCTTTCATCGGCTTAGTATGATCTTCCATTGTCCAGTGGCATGTTGTTGCCGCTGATGTGATCGTGATACCTCTTTCCTGTTCCTGCTCCATCCAGTCCATCGTCGCAGTACCTTCATGAGTATCGCCGATTTTATAGTTTACACCGGTATAATATAAGATACGCTCAGTAAGCGTTGTCTTACCGGCATCAATATGCGCCATAATACCGATATTTCTCGTTCTCTCAAGTGGATATTCTCTTCCAGCCAAGACTTTTTACCTCCTGTTTTAATCAAATTAATATGCATACCCTTACCAGCGGTAATGTGCAAACGCCTTGTTTGCCTCTGCCATCTTGTGCATATCCTCTTTTCTCTTGACAGCTGCCCCCGTATTGTTTGCAGCATCTAAAATTTCGTTGGCAAGTCTTTCTCTCATGGTCTTCTCGCCTCTTTTACGAGAGAACATCGTCAGCCAGCGGAGAGCCAGAGCCTGTCTCCTGTCAGGTCTTACCTCGATTGGTACCTGATAGGTAGCTCCGCCAATACGTCTCGCTTTCACCTCGAGCTGCGGCATAATATTGTTCATCGCTTCTTCAAATACTTCAACAGGATCCTTACCGGACTTGTCTGCTACTTCTTCAAAGGCGCCATAAACAATTTTCTGGGCAACTCCCTTCTTACCATCTAACATAATATTGTTGATCAATTTCGTAACAATCTTATTTTTGTAAACAGGATCTGCTAATACATCTCTTTTCTGTATATGTCCTTTACGTGGCACGTTACTTCCCTCCTTAACATTATTTGGCCGTGCAAAACAGCAGAAAACTGCGTTTAAAGCATTGCCATCTCATTAATTCATCGGTACTCACCATGTTTCAGTGTCCGCACCAGGTTAATCGGTAAAATTAATCCGGCACTTCCCCAAATTAGTGAATCTTATTTTTTCGGTCTCTTTGCTCCATACTTGGAACGACCCTGCTTCCTGTTCGCAACGCCTGCCGTATCCAGGGTACCGCGTACGATATGGTATCTCGTACCTGGCAAATCCTTAACCCTTCCTCCACGGATCAGAACAACGCTATGCTCCTGCAGATTGTGTCCCTCGCCCGGAATATAGCTTGTCACTTCGATTCCGTTAGAAAGACGAACCCTGGCCGTTTTTCTAAGAGCAGAATTTGGCTTTTTCGGAGTAGCTGTACGAACTGCAGTACAAACACCGCGCTTCTGTGGAGAGCTCTGTGCTACAACTTTCTTGTTCAGAGAGTTGTATGTGTACTGAAGTGCAGGAGAATTAGACTTCTTTGTGGAAGCCTTCCTTCCCTTTCTTACTAACTGGTTAAATGTTGGCATCAATTTCACCTCCTGTAATCATAATCCGCCATAAACAATGTTTATGGTCTTGCCGCGCCCTTGTATACCATATACTCAGCCGCTTATCATTATACCAATTTTTGTGTGCAAAAATGCACGCTTACTTAGTTTAACTCGCAAGCGTACATTTGTCAAGAAATTATTTTTTATTCGGTTTATTATTGTAAGTCATTTATGATAATGTCTTAATAAACCACAAGAGAAATGTCCCAGATCACATGGTATGCAGGTCATATGTCCCACTGGCAGCGTATCGGTTCGCCATAAAAGAAAGTATCCTGATCATATGGTATGACAGTACAAACATGATACGATCTGGCTTCTACTCCAGTTTTATCATTTTGATCCTGGAGTTTTGTACGAAGAAATAGCGGTTCATTTTACCACTTGCAAAAAAGCTGCTGATTTTCCCATTCGGGCTGGTGTCTAACTTTTTCACTCCGTTGATTCGGTATACCTGGCATTTCGTAGCGGAATAAAATAAGATTTCATCCCCGTACATCTGAACCCAATTATACTCCGCATCAACTGAAACAGACGTCTTTTTCTTTCCTTTTTCTGTATATATTTCCATCTTGCATTGATCGTCCTGCTCTAAAACCACTCCCACGTAGTCCTCAGAAAAAAAAGCGCTTCGAATGCCTGAGTCAAATTCTTTTTTTGCAGTCTGTACCGGCTGCTTCATATTATTCCACAGATAAAATCCCTTCTCGCCAAAAAGGCAGACGTTGGAATCATCCAGAAAACAAACCTCAGAAATCAGGGAATCATTATAATTCTGCGCTCCGACGAGACAATTCGCATTTTTCCCAACCTCTGAGAAATTATAAAAGGCAACCCTGCTCTGCGCCGCCCCTGTCGTCACACACAGATACGAGGCAACGACACTGCTGCCATCCGGCGACAGATCGATGCTGACCGGATACCCATCCTCTACATTTGTCGGAATTTCTGCGAGCAGCTTCTGTGTATTATCAAACGGATTATACAAAGATATCGTGTTAGACGACGTTTCTTCTGTCAGGACTGCCACAACACCCTGTTTTGACACACATGCCTGCACGATGGGATAGTCCACGGAAAACTCAAGCCCTGTCCCCTCGCCTCCCTTATATACATAAAGAGATTTTCCTCCAACATCAGCCACCACTGCGCTCGCCTCACAGACGTCAATCTTGGGATCTGCCATCTCATAGCTTCCGCTCCAGACAGTATCTCCCCCGCTGTCTGTGGCTGTAACCCCGTCGCGCCCATACCGGAGAACCCCGCCGTCATACGGCATATAATCCAAAGAACTGCCGTTTTTTACTGAAATTGTTTTGACCACGGAATAAGACGTATACTCCCGATTGATAAACCACTGGTATAATAGATAAAAAATTCCCATACAGGCAACCGTACACGCCAGTACGGCCGCAATAAATACCAGCCTTTTTTTCCTTTGTTCCCGTATCGCTGTAATATCCAGGGAACGTCCTATCAAACTTTCCATGTAAACTTCCTCGGTTCTTCTGTCTTTTTTCTACCGGCCCTCCCACAAAAAGCCAATGCTTTTTTGCTGCCATAACCCCGCCGCCATGCCATAAATCATAACAATAGAATTAAGCATAAGTGTACCATAAGTCGCACAAAAAGACAAATAGATGTCCCGCGATATCTTAAAAGCAATGTCTCGCAATATCCTGAAAGCAACGTCCCTCAATATCTTAAAAGCAATGTCCCGCAATATCTTAAAAGCTCTTATTTCTTATATGCAGGCAGGATCAGCCTCTGGCCTTTTATGATTTTATTGCCGTTTTTGATATGATTTTTCCTTTTTACATATTGCAGATAAGACATATCATGATAGTGACGCCAGACAATCTGGCTTAGCGTGTCCCCTGCCTGCACCACATAGCTTTGCTGCACCTGCCTGACGGCATTTGCCTGCTTTATATCCGTCTCGGCCGGTCCTTCATATGCCGTCTTTTTCTGCCCGGAGTCCTCCTCTGCCGAACCAGGTCCTTCTTTGCCGGACGAGGCAGATTTTTTCCCGCCTGCCGCGTTTTTGTCCTTCCCGGATGCGGCTTCTTTTTCTCCGTCTGCCGTGCTTTGATCCTCGCCGGATACGACAGCGTCTGCCTCTTTTTTATCTCTCGCAGATGCGGCTTCCTTTTCTCCGTCTGCCATGCTTTGACCTTCTCCGGATGTGACAGCGTCTGCCTCTTTTTTATCTCTCGCAGATGCGGCTTCCTTTTCTCCGTCTGCCGTGCTTCGACCTTCTCCGGATACGTTCTCTTTTTCCCCGTCTGCTGTGCTTTGACCTTCTCCGGATACGTTCTCTTTTTCCCCGTCTGCTGTGCTTTGATCCTTGCCGGATACGGTCTCTTTTTCCCCGTCTGCCGTGCTTTGATCCTCGCCGGATATGGTCTCTTTTTCCCTCTCATCTCTGCCAGCCGCTGCATTCTCTTTGTTTTCTGCATCACTGCCATTTTCTTTTGCAGCGCTTTCATCGGATAGAGACGCTCCATCCTGCTCTCCCGGCTCTGTCACGGCGGCGTCTGACAGTGTCTCGATTGTCTTTTGCAGGCTATCCATTTTCTGGCTGCTCTGCCGCAGCAGACCGACCCCGATCAGGCTGACCAACAAAACTGCTGCCGCCCCTGCATAAAGTGCATACCTGCGAAAGCTCTGTTTCTCCTCTTTCTGTTGGATCACATTTCTTACCGTCGGCGTCACTTTATCTTCATAAGCCGCCTCCATGCTTTTTCCCGAGCTGCGGCTTAACATATATTCCTGCATCAGGGGATTTCTGTTAAAATATACCGTATATCCCGATAGCTGTTTTAACATCCCCTCTTTCCACCAAAACACCTTTTCTTCCCGCTCGCCACTGTCATACAGAAAAAACAGCTTCCCTTCCTGAGAGAAATAGCGGTTCTGGATTTCTTTTAGGTTGTTGTCAATCTTACTGTTTAACAGGCTGACCGCACATGCCCATCCCACTGTCTGCGCCCCGGAAAAATATTGATGGATTTCCCGATGGATCTGATCCCACTTACCATTTCCAAAATCACCAATCCCCTTTGTGATATCTACTTCTGCGGCGATTGCGCCGTAAATAAACGTAACATGTTCCGCCTCGCCTGTCCCCCGTTTTCCAATTAAAATGCTGACAGACTCTTCCTGTTTGTTTTCAAAACGCTGTTTTAAGAAAGTCATGACGTAATCTTCTATGTAAATACGTTCTTCCCCCGGCTGTTCTCCTATCTGACGTATATTTTCCGGCAATTTATGGCACCCATAAACCGCTTCTTCCTCTGCACGTTCCAGTTCCTTATTTGCCATACGTCCCTCATTTCTACGTTGTACTATTCTGCTTCTCACTTATCACTCTGCGCTTTCCACACAAAGTTCTGCTTTGTGGCACAACGCCGCCACTGTCCCGATTGTAACATGTCTGTCTGTTATTTTTTGTCGAAACAGCTACGGCTTCCAATCCATTTATCAGAAATTATTCGACATCCCTGTTTAAATACTCTCTTTTAGGGAATGCTATATGCAGACTACTATGAGAAAGGATGAAATAAGGAATATGGAACAGATAAATAACC
>CANQCD010000087.1 GCA_947589455.1 uncultured Lachnospiraceae bacterium
ACAGTCATGCAATTCTGCAAGTTTCGCAATTTGATCCAAAGCATAATCCTGAAATTCGGGACGAAGTGTTTTAAAGATTTTCAATGCTTTGTCCAATTTAGTCATTTCTGCCGGATCCCCCATTAAGCCTCTCCCTTCTCCGCTCTAACCATATTGGATTGGCATTGTATTGATCGCATATATGCTGGATAAAAAGTTTCTTAGGCTTTACTCGGTCATATTCCAGATTGCTTATCACATCCCGGCTAACTCCAAGTAGATGGAAAAGCTTGCAGAGTTAAATGCAATTTTTCTGACATTAAATGATAAAGGGGAGGATAGCGCCCTGATGATTTTAAAATCGCTGGATTTTGCGCGGGTCTGTTATAAATCCGCCACAGGCGGCGGTAAAACAGCTGGCAACGTGGGCGGGCTCGTTTGGTGCATAGATTTCGAAAAGAACTTTGATATAGTGGGAGTGTAGTTTAGAGGATCCGAAAAACAAAACTTGAAGTAAGGAGGAAAACGATATGACAGAGAAAATGAAAAAAGCAGTATCTATTTTTATGACAGGGGTATTCCTTTGCCTTTTAACAGCATCTATTGGTGTGAATGGAAAGAAAGCAGAGGCTACAGAACACAAAGAGGCGCTGGATATATCTACAAATCCGACGTTTGAGCATACAATGACTGCCGGATGGAATGGAGTGGACTTTTCTATGATATTTCCGAGGGCGGGCGTTGCGGATATTTCGATTAGTGTGTCAGGGAATGAAAAGTCTATAGGAGTTTCCCTGTGGGATGGCAGCGGTGAAGATGTGTCGGCTGCTAAGAGTTTCTGCCATTTTGGCGTTGCGTCTAATGGTTTTAGAAAGTATCTGGAAACAGCGGAAAGTCAAAAAGAGCGCCATATCATGTTGACTAAAGATGATGCAGAGTTGCAGAAAGACATTACGGTGAATATCAAGATCACTTTTATGGAATCACTTGCAGGCAGACCTATTTCCGAGGGAGAGACGGTTCAGGTAACGCAGGGGACAGATTTGGAGTATTATGAGTTCCACCTGGAGGAGTCAGGAATAGTGAGGATGAATACGACCTATATGTATCAAGAAGAAGGATATGCATTTCGGACAGGACACTCTCCTAAAATCTATGATAAAAATAAGAAAAAAATGTCCGATTACACTAATGAAGTATGGCTAGATAAGGGGACATATTATTTTGGAACAACTTCAGGAAATTATACGATATGTTATTCTTTTTCACCAAAGGAGATGGGAACAAATACTTCGAAAGCAACGGCAAAAAAAGTAGCGATTGGGAAAAAAGTGACATGCAATTTCAGCATAGGAAGCAAAGCAAAAAATTATTGGTTTAAGTTCCGCGTTCCAAAGAAAAAAGCGGTTAGGATTGATGGTAGCGGAGTTTTGTGCGACGCCGTCTATCTGCTTAATTCCAAAGGGAAAAAGCAGACAGGAAAGATAAGATCCGGCAAAACAGTCAAATTAAAGAAAGGAAACTATTATGTGAAGGTAGTGACAAAGAAAATGGGAACGTATACATTGAAGGTGAAATGATTTTCATTATTTCACTGATATTTGAAAAACAATTCAAGATACACTGTGCAATCTGTACAATGACTAGAAACAGATGCCTGCAAATTTGCCGGCACTTAAGGCGCCGCATTCTATATGCTGTGTGGCAAGACATAGCGCAGCGTGCCTCTGTGATGGCTTTATGCAGATTGCACAACAGGCATAAAAAATGGATATTTTGCGATTACAAAATTGTTATAACGCCATGGGAAGGAGAAATGATGGAGAAAATTTTAAAAACGGGCATTAGTTTTTTGATATGTTTTTCGCTGCTATTGACTGGATTTGACATAAGGGCAGCAGCTTCAACATCCAAGTATGCAGAAGAAGAGGTATCTGACGACCGGATTATACCGGGCGATCCAGAACGTCCATCTTCCAAGGAGGATAACTGGAAAGGTGATTATATTTATTTTGGAAAATGGTACAATAAAGCAATCAAATGGCGGGTTCTTAAAAATGATGGCAAAAATCTGTTATTGATGACAGATCAGTCTGCCGGTTCCCTTCCTTATCTTGCAGTAGAGGAATATGATGTGTTGGCAGAAAATCAGACAATATTCTGGGAAAATTCTACCTTGAGGAAATGGCTGAACGAGACTTTCTATTCTAACGCTTTTTCTGAAGAGGAGAAGGAATATTTGCAGGAAAATAAGGTATCAAATGGACGTGTCGATGAAAATTCGGCTGATTCTGGGCCGGATACATATGACAAAGTATATATTTTGTCCAAAAAAGAATTTGGAAAAACGAAGTTTGGATTTTGGGGCAGATATGAGGCGGCAAAATCCAGACAGTTTATTAAAGAGACTGCCGGCAGCGATTATTATGAAAAAGTATGGACTAGAAGTATGGCTGAAAATATATGCAATATGGGAGTTCATAGTGATTTTGCGTATTGGTTTGATACAGATGGCAGTGTTGCATCAAGAGGCTTTTTTTTGACGGAGCCCGTTATGTGGGATAAGGAAGTCCATCCAGTTATTAAGATTCCTGTTAGTTGTCCGTACTGGACGAATGACGATCCGGATTTGAGCGCCCCGGTTGCCAGCGCTAGCAGCAATCCGGACGATTCTGATGAAGAAGAGGATGATTTAGGGAAAGTGTCAATTAAAGGACTGGATGTGGAGTTTACGATACCAAGTGAAGTTCCTGTTATAGGCGGGAACGAGATGAATCTAGATTTTGGAAAGCTGCCAATTGAATTTGATATGGAGAGAACAGAGCATGGCGGAGAATTTCGGGCTGGATTCGGGATAAAATTTAAAAACTCTAAAAAAGGTTTATTTGATCTTGAGCCAGAGGAATGGGGCGGATTAAAAAAGGCTGTTGAAAAGGCTTATAATAATAAGACAGAAGAAATAGATGATGATGTTCTTCTTGGGAAGAATGGAATAATAGACGCAAGAGATAAGGTTAATTCCAGAGTAAAATCCGGTAAATCAGCGATTGGAAGCGTTGTATCAGACGTGGACAAAAAAATTGAGATTACTGCAGGCGGTTTCGCAGAAGGTACAATAGAGGAAGGCAAAGTACGTTCTATAGGCGGAGGAATTTGGATAAATTTTAAATTTAAAGCAAGCCAGAATCAACAGGCAATTATTATGTCTGTTCCTGTTGTCATAAAAGGAGAGTTAGGGATCAATGCAGATCTTCACTGTTCATTAGGTTTTGATCTGCAGAATGCAAGTTTTTATTCAAAAGGGGATCTCGAGGTTGAATTTCCCGCGTTAAAAGTATCCCTTGGCATAGGTATTGCATATATTGCCGATGTGTCTGTATATGGTTCTTTGAAAAATATACTAAAGCTTGAGGGCGGCGAAAATGGAGCTTCCGACCGATCCCGGTTTACTGCGACAATAGAGGGTGAAGTTGGATTGAGTGCAACTGTGCTGAATTTTTCAACAAAAAAAGTATTGTGGGGCGGAGGTAAGAATGGGAATGGAAAATACACATTTATTGATACGCGAAATATCAAAAAAGGTTCCAATGCTTATTTTAATGTGCCGAGTCAGTGCAGGGAAGCGGATTATAAATTAAACAGGGCTGATTTTGCAAAGCAGTCTCCCTGGTATACATGCAGAAATGCAAAGCGAAAGCAATCATCCGGTGAGGACGATGAGACGGTACTGCAGTCTGGGGTATATTCAGCTCCAGGCGTGAAAATGGTAACGACAGATGACGGTTTGACAATGATGGTATACGTTGCAGACATAGAAGAGCGTTCCACGGGAAATCATACAGCGGTTGTATATTCTATTTATGATTCTGAAAATAAAACATGGGGTGTTCCGAAAATTTTAGATGATGATGGGACAGCTGATTATTATCCGGACATTATAACAGATGGCAAGGATATTTATGTGGCATGGACAGACAACAGCAGGGATGATTTTTCGGAAGACGTTTCTTTGGAAGAGATGGCAGAAACATGCGAGACTTCAGTAGCAAAATATGATATAGAGAAGGAAACATTTTCTGTCCATACCCTGACGTCAAATGACTCTGTGGATATCAGACCGATTTTGGGTATCCTGGATGGGAAAATCGGTGTTATATGGCTTAATAATGATAATAGTGATATTTTAAATTTTGAGGGAGATAATAGCCTTTTTTATTCATTGTATCAGCAGGATGAGTGGTCAGAAGCCAGCCAGTATGTTTCCTGTGAAGATTGTGTCATTAAATCATATGGCATCGGTATGGCAGGGAAAAAAGAATGTATCGCATATATGACAGATAAAGATAAAGACTACACATCTGCAGGCGATACAGAGTTATATGCTGGTCAGCTGGATGAAGCTCCGTTTTTATTTGAAAGTGATATAGAGCCGGAGCAGGGAATACAGTTTGCAAATATAAATGGCGTTAAGATGTTGACATGGTACGGTGACGGTACAGTCGCATATACGACTAATTTAAGCAGTGCGAATGCGCTTTTTCAAAGTACGCTGCTATCTTCAAAATATCAGATTGTGTCGTCTGGGAAAAAAGCGCTTCTGTTATTTGCTGCGTGTGATCAGGATAGCCAGCAGGATGGCACGGCGATTTATGCATGTACATCAGAAAATGGTTCTTTCTTTTCGCCGCCTGTAAAATGGACATACAGCGAAAATTATATTAACAGTTATGCGGTTTCAATAAAAGAAGATGGTTATCAGATGGTTTATGCCAGGGATAATATAGAATTGAATGATGAGGACTTTCAGAAAACAACAGATTTGTGCAGCAAAGATATTACTTCCTTTCATTCTGTTTATTTAGGGGATATTGCATATAACGAAGAAGACGTAAGGCCGGGAGAAAAACTGCCTATCAGCATTTTTATAAAAAATAATGGGATGGTTAAGGAGAAGAAAGTCAAGCTTATAGCTACGTCAGGCGAGAAGGTGCTGCTTAATAGCACTTTAAACCGTGAGTTAGAAATTGGTTCTACAGTTTCGGGCGACGTAAGCATTCCGTTGCCGGAGGAGATTTCTGCAGACACTACGATTCAGATCAGGGTAGAGCCTACAGAGGGAGAAAATATAAGCTGCACAGAAGATACAAGAGAGATAAAAATCGGCAAAACAGATTTGGCTCTGCTTGTAGATGAGGATTTGGAAAACAAAGAAGTAGAAGTAAAAGTAGTCAATGGAAGCAATATTGCTTCTGATGCAGTTTTAAGAGTACGTGACACCGATGAAAACGGCGATGTGCTAAAGGAAATGGAACTGGGCGAGATTGAGGCGGGAGAGGAATCCGCAACGAAATTTTCCTTTGATGATTTATTAGGCGAGGAAGGGAGAGCTGTTTATTTTGAAGTAGTTTCAGACCAGGATGAAATATATAGCGCTAACAATTTTGCCTATCGTTATCTGGATGAGAGGAAACTGGCTTCGGAAGCGCCTGTGACCCCGCCGGCATCAGGACAACCGGACGGCGAGGCAGCTCCATCCTCATCTGGCGTTCCGGATGGCACAGCAAACCCAGCGGCAACGGGCATTCCGAATAATCCGGCGTTCCCATTGGCGTCTGGTACGGCTGTCCCAGATGGCTCTTTCAGCGCTTCTCCACAGAAGTCGCCGGCGGCCAGCGCTTCCCCATCAATAAAACCAACCACAAAACCGGATACATCGTATGATTCCTATTACACTACGACATATAAGAAGAAGGAAGTGTCCAAACCTGCAAAAGTGAAACTGAAATCCTGCAAATCCAGGAAAAAAGGAAGGATCACGGTCAAGTGGCGCAGGGCGTCAAAAGCAGACGGCTATCAGATCCAGTATGCCAGAAAGCGGAGTTTTGCGGGCAAAAAGACAATGCGTACGTACAGAAAGTCATGCACGTTACGTGTGAAATCAAAGAAGAAGTATTATGTCAGAGTGCGGGCGTACCGGTATGGGAATATTAAATTCAAAGTTTATGGCAAGTGGAGCAGAGTAAAGAAAGTAAAAGTAAAATAAGCGGCATGAATTATTATTTACCTTTAACTGCCGGGCAGTGATAAAGATGTTTTTTGCAGGCAGATAACTGCCGGGCAGTGATAAGGATGTTTTTTGCAGGCAGATTTCGAAAAGCATTTGATATAGTAAAGGTGTCATGGAGAGGATCCAGAAAACGCTGCACTATGCAGGATGAGGAGGGAAACGATATGAGAAAAAAGATAAAAAAGCATTTAAGATGCGCGCTGGGTTTGATATTGAGTTTTGTCATCTTGGCAGGCGGGACAAAAATAGATGTATGTGCAAGCTCGCTTCGCAGCGCATCATTTGCTGCATTGCCTGAGGCAAAAGAGAAATTTTGCGCAAATGACGTGAGTCAATTAACTGGAGTCGGAGCGAAAAAAGGAGCTGCGGCAAACCCATATCCGACGACCCAGAATATGGATGGGGATGCATATTATGAAATCCCCTGTACAAGATTTGCGTGGCAGCAGGTATATGACAATCTGGGAATTGCTCTTCCTGCATGGGGGAATGCGGGGACATGGCTGGACAGCGCCCAAAGAGCAAATATACCGACAGGCACAGTTGCAAAGCCGGGTTCAATCGCAGTATGGAGCGGCGGCGCAGGCCATGTTGCATATGTCACATCCGCTTCCGGCAATACGTTTACGGTTAATGAGGGCGGAAGGACTGATTTGGACCATACGTCTTCGCATGGCGTAGCATATGGATATACATTGACAAATGCAACCGGCGCCAGCAGACCGTACGACAGCGCCAAGACTTTAATTGGCTTTATTTATCCGGTTGATAATGATCCTTGCAAATTACATAAATACATAGATAAGCCGGCTTCAACAGAAGTAAATATGGACAAAGGGTATATTGATATTTCGGGATGGGTAGAAGATATTAACGGTGTTTCAAGTGTAACCTATTCTATTAATAATTCTGCAAATTTTGACTATGCAACGCTGACTGCCAGACAAGATGTATCGGATGCTTATCCTGGGTATCCTAAGGGATACGAAGGATGGTCTGTGCGGATTGAAGCAGGGCAGTTAAATTTTGGCAGCAATACTGTCAAGATTGATTTGCATTGTAATAAAGGGCTGGCTCATGAAATATGTGTGATAACGTTAATAAAGGGCTGTGCCTGCCAGGCGTTTCTGGAGACTACAATCGGCGGCAATGAAGTAAAGATAGAAAACGGAGTGTGCAATTTAGAAGGCTGGGTGGTCGACTTGAGTGGTATTTCAAGTGTCACATACGTTATTAACGAAAATTCCGCACAGGGTACGGCAGAATTATATAGCCGCAAGGATGTAGAGAGTGCGTTCGAGGGATATCCCAGTGGTGATAAAGGCTGGAGAGTTGCGATTCCCGTTTCTCAATTTAGGCAGGGAACTAATACAATATTGGTGGAGGCTCACTGCATCAATGGGATATCTCATGCGATAGCAAAAGTTGATGTAGAATACGATGCAACAAAACAGACAGAGCCTCCTGTATCAACAGCAGATCCGCAGGATGGTGAGGAATCTTCGGCAGCGCCGGAAATTTCAGCGCCAATAGCATCTGATGTGCCGGATGATCCAGCGACAGAATCGGCTGTCCCAGATAGTCAGGTGACTCCGCCGGTATCTGTTGTTCCGGACGATCCGGCAAGTCCGGCGGCGTCTGGCAGCCCTGTTCCAGATGGTCAGGCGTCTCCAGCAGCGTCCGGCAGCCCTGCGCCAGACGATCCGGCGTCTGGTACAGCTGCTCCGGATGCTTCTTCCAGTGCAGCGCCGAAAGAGTCGCCCGAGGCAAGCGATTCGCCATTAATAAAACCAACCACAAAACCGGATACATCGTATAATTCTTATTACACTACGACATACAAAAGGACAGAAGTGTCCAAACCTGCAAAAGTGAAACTGAAATCCTGCAAATCCGGGAAAAAAGGAAGGATCACAATGAAGTGGAGCAGGGCGTCAAAAGCAGACGGCTATCAGATCCAGTATTCCACAAAGCGGAGTTTTGCGGGCAAAAAGACAATACGTACATACGGAAAGTCATGCACGTTACGTGTGAAATCAAAGAAGAACTATTATGTCAGAGTGCGGGCGTATCGGTATGGGAATATTAAATTCAAAGTTTATGGCAAGTGGAGTACAGTCAAAAGCGTAAAAGTAAAATAAAAGACAGAGGGACGAAAAGAATCCGGCGCATGGCGATGCCTGTTATGAACGGCAGCTATGCGCCGGTGTTTTTTATAGAAAACTTCTCGTTTCCTATAAAGCAAAAATATTTATGCGTACAACAAGCAAAGGAAAATGTCACTTCGTGACGCTGGTTGGCGCGGCAAATTGTGCTTTGTATTCTGTCTTTGCTCAATCTGGATTGATATCTATATCGGAATACTCCATTTCCACTGGCAGCATGGTATCCTTCTTTTTGTCATACTGCATCTCGATCGTCAGAATGCCTGCGGGATTTTCTTGCGGCAGATATATCATGTAATTCATTTGCAGCCAGCCACAGATTCCCTCTTTCCAGTAATCAACACATACGTCCTCTTCTTCATCCAGCGGGCCAAATGTGATATCGGAGTCTGCATGATCGGAAATGTATTTTTTGTGGTCATACAGGCGGATAGCGGGGTTATCGTTTGTTTGATCCGCCGAAGCGCTGTTGATCTCCAGCTGTTTTTTCGTATAGCCCAAATCAAGGAGCGAATTTGTACTGTGGTAATTCAGCTTGTCACAGGTGATTTCCAGCTTATAATGATTTTTCAGAGCGCCCTTGACGCCGTATAAAACGTAATATGGTTCAGATGTTATATTGGAGTAGATACAGTGGAAGCCCTCTTTGTCAAGCCGGTAGATTTCCAGGCTTTTTCCAGAACGGCGGCCATTTACATTCCAGACAAGGATTTCCAGCTGTTCATCATTTGTCAGCTCTTCCTGGCTGATGTCTGCGAAGTGTTGTGCGGCGTTTTGCAGACCTGTCCGGACTTTATAAAAAATATGATTTTTATAATCCAGGGCGACCAGATAATGCGCCAGTTTGCCAAACTCTTTTTCTTCGCCATAAATAGCAGAGAGGAAGACAATGTCGCCGTCTACTGCAAAATTAGTGACGATGGTTTCCCTCCCCAGTCCGGCAAATTGCAGGACTGCCATATATGGCTCTGCTTTTTGGACAGAATCAATAGATGTCTCCTGTTCGGCGTCATGCAAAACAATCTTTGCCATGCCGTCTGTTGTCGAGGGATCTGGAACAGTTAATCTGGCGCCTGCTTCTTCCGTAAGGCGGATTTGGTATGTGTCGTCTGCAGTAGTTAAGGAAAAGTTTTCATAGCTTTTTTTTGCCAGCGCTAAAAGCTTTTTTTCAGAGAAATGCCTGCCGGAGTTATTTACCGTCTGAAAATAATCCGCAGACAGATAAAATTTTGTCATGCCGTCAAAACGTTCCACAGGAAGGAAGGCAAGGCGCTTTTGGGAGATTTCTTTTTTCTCGCCGCTCAGATAGGAGTAAATTTTTTCTCCGTGCTGATAGGAAGTGTCGTAATAAGCGTAGGTCGTTGTATTCCATTTCCCGTGGGAAAAGCATCCGTCCACATAATAATCGGTAAATTCGTGCGAGGTGTTGTACACATGATTGTCCATATCATAGTGGTAGGTTTTGTTTTTTGCATCATAATATCCGGTCCAATTAGCATTATCATCAATAGAGAAGGTCAGCATGTCGGCGGGACCGGAATCCAGTGTACTGGAAATGGGACTTTGTTTTTCGGGTATTTTAATAAGCGCCGTCTCTTTTTCATTTACCTCATAGTAAGTATGGTAACTCATCCAGCTGTTGCCCAGCGTGACAAGGTTGCTGATCTCCAGCCTGCCATTCTGATCCAGATCGGTAACAGCATAATAATAATTTTCTTCCCCGTAATATTTATTTGGTTCCTCCTTTTCCCGATTGACTAAATCCCATGTAGAACGGTTGTCCATGATCAATCGGAGCTGTTTGTCAAGTTCCGCGCCACTTTCCCTTTCCATAGGAACAACCGCTTTTTCGGTGTTTTTTCTATCGCTGTCCATAGCGGCGTTAGGGGAGGTGGCAGTAGGACTGCTTTCAGATTGGGATTTGTCTCTTGCGCAGCCGCCGGTTATTAATGCAGCCAAGATTGCAGGAATCAGTATGGTAAAATTGTATTTTATCGCTTTTTTCTTTTTCATATTTTTTGTTTCCTTTCACAGACTTTTTCCTGTAAGGCAGCTGGCCAGTACAGGGAATGGGCGGTGCAAAGAATCGCTTTACAACCTCATTTGTATCATAACATCTCAAAAGGATATGTCAATATGGATTATATTTTTTGACTTTTCCCATTTTTTAGGGAAGGTAGAATTGTTAAAATAAAAAATGCAAGAATCGCTTTTTTTATTATTTGCGGTAATTTAATTATAATTTTTTAACCGTTTCTTTATAAAATATTTATTGACATAACCGGAAACATATGTTATAAATTAGTAATCAGTATTTTCTAATCTCTTTTTATTTAAAAGATGTGTCGGAAACTTCTGAAAA
>CANQCD010000088.1 GCA_947589455.1 uncultured Lachnospiraceae bacterium
CTAACGAAATCCCTTTCGGTTTTTCCGATTTTTTCAGAAGTTTCCGACACATCTTTTAAATAAAAAGAGATTAGAAAGTACTGATTACTAATTTATAACATATGTTTTTTGGTTGTGTCAATAGGTATTTTATCAAAGAAATAGTTAAAAAATTGTATTTTTTTGATTTTTCTCTCGAAAAAAGGTGTGGTAATGGCAAAAAAACAGGCAAGGCAACAATCATTGTCAAAGCCGGAAAAAAGAGCTTTCAATGCAAACTTTGACAATAAAAAGAGCACCGCCTGCGCTGGTGTCCTTGCACACCGCTACATTTCAAAGCTCTCTTATCTCAAAATTTGAAATTTCCTATTCCATAAAAAAACAGGGATGCCGCAAACAATTTTTGTCGGCATCCCTGTTTTTTATACAGGAGATTTTCGGGAAACACATCTGGCGTCAATCGGAAATACGGAGCGTTCTCTGTCGGGCAAATGTGCTGACAGTTCTCCTATTTCAAGATTTTTGGAACCAGATTTCAGGAATTTTTAAGAATATGTTCTTCAAAAAATTCTTCGGCAATCATATCCAGATAAGATTCATCCGCTTCCGCATACTGCTTTTCTAATATCTCCTTTATATTTTGTAAAATAAGCAAATCGTTTTCTTCTTCCGTGCTCTCTGTATCTTTCCAGCCTGCAATCTTTTCTTTTGTTACCTGTTCTTTCAGGAAGTCTTTGATGGAAGCTGTAAATTCCTCTTCTTCTGGAATCTGCAGTTTGATCTTTTTTGCACGGGTCAGCGAGACAATACCATACACAATAAAAAGAACCATCACCCCAAGCATAATATAAAAAATAACGTCATTATAGCGGATGGGAAGTACCTCAAATTTTGTCAGCAGAAGGTATACAATCCCCAAAAAGCCAAAAATCAGGAAAGTATAGCCGGAAAGCTTCATATCTCGGTATTTATCGGCCTTTTTAACATATTCCTGCCTGGTATCGGGAGCGTCCAGAAAGCTTTTTGTCTCTAAAAACTCTTCTACGTTTTCCTCTTCCTCCTCATAATGGTCATAGGCTTCTGTCTGTTCCATGGAAGGCGCGTCTGTATCCGGTTTTTCCCTGGTCAGCGTTGCGCCGCACTCAGTACAGACCGTGATACCTTCCTGGTATTCTTCTTTGCAATTCGGACACCACATTTTTCCTTCCTCCTTTTTGTTTTTTGTAGGATGGCGTTTATACAATACCTGTCTAAAGTCTATCACATTTCTGTAAAAAACACAAATCATCCTTTCCAGCAGCCTGCATGGTATATACTTATAGTATATATGCGGGTATCTGGAGCGTTGCTATGCGTTAGTGCCTGAAGTACCGCTGTGCGTTAGTGTCTGAAGCGCTGTTATGTGTTAGTGCCTGAAGCGCTGTTGCGTGTTAGTGTCTGAAGCGCTGCTTGAGTGTTAGTGTCTGAAGCGCTGTTGTGTGTTAGTGTCTGAAGCGCTGCTTGAGTGTTAGTGTCTGAAGCGCTGTTGTGTGTTAGTGCCTGAAGTACCGCTGTGCGTTAGCACCTTGAAAGAATCTTCCAAATACAGTATACTATATATCTGTAAATCTATGGCTTTTTTAACAGAGCCATGGATCGTATTTATCAATGGAAATGGAGTAATGATATGGCTGATTCAAAAATAGCAAATGAGATAAAAAAGAGAAGGACGTTTGCCATTATTTCCCATCCGGACGCCGGAAAGACAACGCTGACAGAAAAATTTCTGTTATATGGAGGGGTTGTCAATACTGCGGGCTCTGTTAAGGGAAAGGCGAACTCGAAATATGCGGTTTCTGACTGGATGGACATTGAAAAAGAGCGTGGTATTTCCGTCACATCTTCTGTCCTGCAGTTTGAATACAATGATTTTTGCATCAATATCCTGGACACGCCGGGACATCAGGACTTTTCGGAGGATACCTACCGCACGCTGATGGCGGCTGATTCTGCCGTTATGGTAATTGATGCTTCCAAGGGCGTTGAGGCACAGACGATCAAATTGTTTAAAGTCTGTGTTATGCGTCACATCCCGATTTTTACTTTTATCAATAAAATGGACCGCGAGGCAAGAGATTCTTTTGAACTGTTAGATGATATTGAATCTGTTTTAGGAATCCGCACCTGTCCGGTCAACTGGCCGATTGGCTCGGGAAAGCGTTTTAAGGGAATCTATGACAGGCGCGCCAAAACAGTGCGTACTTTTGAGCCGGTATCTACAGGCGGTGCGAAGTCTGCCGCGGAAACGGATTATGATATTGAAGATGCGGCATTAAAAGAGCTTGCTACGGAAGAACTCTATGACCAGCTGTTAGAGGAGATTGAGCTGTTAGACGGCGCCAGCGATCCGCTTGACCTGGAACTGGTTCAGAAGGGAGAACTTTCCCCTGTCTTTTTCGGTTCTGCATTAAATACGTTTGGCGTAGAAATCTTTTTAAAGTATTTTCTGGAAATGACGACGCCTCCTCTCCCGCGGCTCTCCAATGAGGGGATGATCGATCCGATAGAAAATGATTTTTCAGCGTTTGTCTTTAAGATACAAGCAAATATGAACAAGGCGCACAGAGACCGTATCGCCTTTCTGCGTATCTGCTCTGGGAAATTTGATGCGGAAAAGGAAGTTTACCATGTCCAGAGCCAGCGAAAGTTAAAACTTTCCCAGCCGCAGCAGATCATGGCACAGGATCGGCAGGTCATTTCAGAAGCTTATGCCGGGGATGTGATCGGCGTTTTTGATCCAGGGATTTTTAGTATCGGCGATACGATCTCCCTGCCGGGAAAAAAATTTGAATATGAAGGGATTCCAACTTTTGCGCCAGAGCATTTTTGCCGCGTGGTACAGCTTAACTCTATGAAGCGCAAACAATTTGTCAAAGGGATCACACAGATTGCCCAGGAAGGGGCAATCCAGATTTTTCAAGAATATACCGCAGGAATGTCAGAAATCATTGTCGGCGTGGTAGGCGTCTTGCAGTTTGACGTGTTAAAATACCGCCTGGAAAATGAATATGGCTGCGAGATCAGGCTGGAATCGCTGCCGTATGGCTATATCCGCTGGGTAGGCGATCCATCCACTGATGTGACAAAGCTGAAACGCATGAATAACGTAAAAGCTGTCAAGGACATGAAAGGCAACCCGCTCTTGCTATTTGTCAATGACTGGATGATCCGAATGGTCTTAGAAGACAATGAAGGCCTGGAACTGCTGGAATTTAAGAAAAATTAAGCGCTGTCAAAAAACAGCGGTGGATACCAAAAATGGAGTCCGTCGCTGTTTTTCTCCAGACAGGAAAGATTTTACATCTGTTTTAGATAAGCTTCATACCCAATCTCTCCGAGCTTTTCATCTTTTGCCGCAACCTGCTTTTTTAAACTCTCTTTATATTCGGCCAGTTTCTGGCGCAGCTCTTTGTCACTGATAGAAAGCATCTTTGCCGCAAGGATCGCAGCGTTTGCCGCACCGTCGATCGCCACAGTCGCCACAGGGATGCCGGAAGGCATCTGTACGATAGAGTACAGGGAATCTACGCCGCCCAGCGATTTCGTATGGATTGGGACGCCGATGACCGGAAGCGGAAAAATCGCCGCGCACATTCCAGGCAGATGAGCCGCACCGCCTGCGCCGGCGATGATCACTTCAATCCCGCGTTCCTGCGCCGTCTTTGCATAGTCTACAAAAATATCTGGTTCGCGGTGTGCTGAAATCACTTTCATTTCATAATCAATCCCAAAATCCTCTAACATCTTTGCCGCTTTTCCCATAACCGGCAAATCAGAATCACTTCCCATTAATATGCCTACTTTTGCCATATTCCCTCCATTCCAGAGCAGATAGAAAAAATTGCTCCGCTAATCAGTTTGTAGTGTCTTCTTCTAAAAGAAATTCCGCAAGCACTTGATTGCTCACATCAATTCCCAACTTAGTCAGATAGATTCTACCACGTTTCTCATCTTCTGCCAATAGTTTCTTTTGCAATAATCCGGGAAGGATATCCCGGTAGAGCTGATAGAACGAGCATCCAAACCGCTGTTCAAAGGCGGCGGCAGAAATCCCTTCGATTTTTCTAAGCCCCAGAAAAACAAACTCTTCCATCGCTTCTTTACGGCTGACCCGATGGATCTGCTCCTTTCCTTTCAATATTTCAGAAAGCTGGTTTTGCTGCCAATCCACTGTCCTGTCCTCTGCCGTTTTCCAGACGCTGTCCTGCAGGCAGGAGGCTTTTTTTATTTTCTGTTCTGCCCGCTCGTCCCAGCTGTTTTTTCCCCTGTTTCCCTGCCTCCCATATCGGTACAGATATTTGGTAAAATCTGTTGTGTTCCTGAAACGGAACCCTCCCAGGAAAGAGGAAGCGCCAAGTCCCACGCCTAAATACTCCCCCATGTTCCAGTATGTCAAGTTATGCCTGCATTCCATTTCCCGTTTTGCATAATTTGAAATTTCATAGCGGTGGTATCCGGCGGCGGACAGGAGAGAGTCGGTTAAGTCATACATCTCCCGCTCAGTATCTTCATCTGGGAGAGAAAGAATACCGTCCGCTTCCATTTGAAAAAAAGGCGTTCCTTCTTCGATCATCAGGCTGTAGGCAGAAATATGCTCCGGCTGCAATTCCAGGACGCGGCATACTGTCTCCCGATAGCTTGCGATGTCCTGCCCTGGCAGGGCGGCCATCAGATCAATATTGATATTATCAAAGCCCGCCTCCCGGAAAATTTCATACCCCTCTAAAAATTCCTGATAGGTGTGGATTCTTCCCAGCTTCTTTAACTCTCTGTCATTAGATGACTGTAAGCCAATGCTGACGCGGTTTCCCCCCAATTCTCTTAACAATATTGCTTTCTCTTTTGAGATCGTACCGGGATTGGCTTCTATAGTATACTCCGCGCCAGACAGCTGGCAGGTCTCCAAAACAGCCTGTCCCAGCCGTTCCAACAGATCGGTTTCCAGACAGGTGGGCGTCCCGCCGCCAATAAATACTGTGTCAATCACACACTCTGCCGCCGGTACAGTTTCTTTTATTTCGCGGATCAGCGCATCCGTATAACGTTCCCTTTGCTGTCTGCTGCTTTCCTGCGATAAAAAATCACAGTACAGGCATTTCCTGACGCAAAAGGGAATGTGGATATACAGGGATAATTTTCGTTCTGCCATATATTTATTCTTCATCTAATTTTAGCACGCTCATAAAAGCCTGTTGTGGGATTTCAACGCTGCCGAACTGGCGCATCCGCTTCTTCCCTTCCTTCTGTTTTTCCAAAAGCTTTCTCTTGCGGGAAATATCGCCGCCGTAACATTTTGCCAGTACATCTTTCCGAAGCGCCTTAACTGTCTCTCTTGCAATGATCTTGCTTCCAATCGCCGCCTGGATCGGGATTTCAAAAAGCTGTCTCGGGATTTCTTTTTTCAGCTTTTCACACATTTTGCGCCCGCGTTCATATGCCGTATCTGCGTGGAGGATAAAGGAAAGCGCATCGATTTCTTCCCTGTTGATCAAGATATCCAGTTTGACAAGTTTTGACGGCACATACCCTTTCATCTCATAATCTAATGAAGCATAGCCGCGGGAGCGCGATTTTAATGCGTCAAAGAAATCATAGATGATCTCGTTGAGCGGCAGGTCATATTTTAGGACAGCCCTTGTCTCTTCGATATATTCCATGCTGAGATAAACACCGCGCCGCTCCTGGCACAGCGACATGATCGCCCCGACATATTCTGTTGTCACCATGATCTCTGCGGCGACAACCGGTTCTTCCATATGTTCGATCTCGGAAGGATCCGGCAGATTGGATGGGTTTGTCACCTCAACCATCTCCCCATTTGTCTTATAGACACGATAAATAACGCCTGGCGCCGTTGTCACCAGATCCAGATTGTATTCCCGCTCCAGGCGTTCCTGTATGATCTCTAAATGAAGCAGTCCCAGAAAGCCGCATCGAAAGCCAAAACCCAGCGCGACAGAAGTCTCCGCCTCATATTGCAGCGCGGCATCGTTTAGCTGGAGTTTTTCTAAAGCATCCCGCAGGTCATTATATTTTGCGCCGTCCGCCGGATACAGTCCGCAATAGACCATCGGCTGTACCTTTTTGTAGCCGGGAAGCGCTTTTTTGCAAGGGTTTTTAGCAAGCGTAACGGTGTCTCCGACTCTGGTATCTCCGACGTTTTTTAAACTGGCGGTAATATAGCCAACCATGCCGGCAGAAAGCTCATCTGCGGGGATAAACTGTCCGGCGCCAAAAATGCCAGTCTCCACAACCTCTGCCTTAGCCCCAGTCGCCATCATCAAGATTTCCTGTCCTTTTCTCACGGAGCCTTCAAACAGGCGGCAGAAAATGATCACTCCCTTGTAGGCGTCATAAATGGAGTCAAAGATCAGGGCAGAAAGCGGAGCGTTCTCATCTCCGTCCGGCGCCGGGATTTTCGTGATGATCTGTTCTAATACCTCATCAATATTTGTCCCCAGTTTTGCAGAGATCAGCGGTGCGTCGGAGGCGTCCAGCCCAATGATATCCTCGATTTCTTCTTTTACCCTGTCAGGATCTGCGCTGGGAAGGTCGATTTTATTGATCACCGGCATGATCTCCAGATCGTGGTCTAATGCCAGATAGCAGTTTGCCAGCGTCTGCGCCTCAATCCCCTGCGCCGCATCGACGATCAGGATAGCGCCTTCACATGCCGCAAGGCTTCTTGACACCTCATAATTAAAATCGACATGCCCCGGCGTGTCGATCAGGTTAAAAATATACTCGTCGCCGTTTTTTGCCTTGTATACAATGCGTACTGTCTGTGCCTTGATCGTGATGCCGCGTTCTCGCTCCAGTTCCATATTGTCTAACACCTGCGCCTGCATCTCCCTGCTTGTCAAAAGTCCGGTCTTTTCGATGATGCGGTCGGCCAGCGTGGATTTTCCGTGGTCAATATGCGCCACAATACAAAAATTGCGAATATGTGATTGTTCTATTTTTTCCATTGTAATCTCCATTCCTGCGTATACTTTTCGTCTGCCAGATCATTCTGTCTGGCTCGGTTCTGTCCGCGCATATTTTAACACATTTTTCCACAGGAGACAACTTTCCGTCAAAACGGCTGGCGCTTTCCCTACCGCTCGCCTTTCAGGACGGCGTCTAATACCATTGCCAACGGCGTGGCGGCGTTTTTTTCTTCCTGCACCGTATTATTTTCATTGCCAAGTTCGATCAGGGTAAACCGCTTTTTTAAATGCATATTATAGCGGTAATTTTTCAGATAGACCGGTTTGGCAAAATCCTGAAAGCGGCGCATGGACGCCAGTTTTAGCTGCAGGCTGAATGCGAGGTTTGCCTGCAGGTTATCGTTTTTTAAATAGGCGATGTCTCCCTTGGAATTTCTTGAAAGTCCATTAAAAAACATTGCCTGCGCCGTCTTTTTGCCATTGACCGTTGTTGTCCGGTTGACTTTTTTTCCAACTCCGTCACGGTGCAGGTCGATGATCACATCAATAGACGGATATTGTTTCAATGTCTTTTCCAGTCCGTACAAGGCATTGTTATAAGCTTTGTTTCTGTCAATCTTTCCGTTTACCCTGTCATACTCTGTCTTGTCATGCAGAACCTGATAGCCATATTCTTTCGAGAGAGTTTTGGCAAGGACAGTGCCGACTCCTACGATAGAATCTTCCTGTCTTCCCGCCCGGCTGTCTTTAAATGACTCTGAGGCGCCATGGGTATGGAAGATCAGAATCTGCGGCTCTTTCTTTTTCTTTATGTGCAAATCCATTGAAAGAAGGCTTTCTACATGAAAAATTTCATTGTCAATGGATGTAGAAGAATCTTTAATATAAAAATTTTTCAAAAGGTAAGAACGATTCTTTTCGGTTTTTAACCGCTCGATTTTTGCCAGATTAGAAGTCAGCGTCTCGTCGCTGTCAGCCAGGATCTCCGCCTGTGCCGCAACGGCTGTTGCAGAAGGCCTGCTCTCTTTCTTGTTATAAGTCGTAATATCCGGGCTTCCATTTTGAAAAAGGACAATATCAGGCTCTGTGGCATCTTCTGAAACCTCTGCTGTTTTTCTGCCTTCGTCCTGCCTGTCTGCTTCTGTTTTTTCCTCTTCTGCCAATTCTGCGATCATTCCGTCAGACTGCATAAACAGCCTGCTTTCTGCCGCTTTTTTTCCAGAGGCGGCGCTCCAGAATACCGCCTCGCAGTTTTTCCCCGGATACAGGGAAGCCAGCTCCATCATATCCTGCGAAGTTGAATCGGAAAGTTCCTGATTGTCAAACAGATAAGATAATAGATTAATTCTGCCAAAATATTCTTTTTCCCTCTCATTTTCCTCCTGGAAATGCCTAAGATAACGGATCGCTTTTGCTCTTCCGCCGCCCTGCTCGATCAGATACGCCAACAGGCTTTTCTGCGCAAATTGGCTAAAATGATAATGATTTGAAGCCGCAAAGACCAGGATACATGTCCATATCATAAACAGCATGGCCAAAAATAAGCCAAAACCGGAAATTGATCTGAAACCTTTCTTTTCTGCCATAGGATTTCCTTTCCTGTATAATGACGATTGACTCCCACATTCCTATCGTATGCTCCCGCAAAATAAAGTATGCATAGCGGATTTGTGAGGAAATGGATTCCCATAGCGGTAAGTTTACCGTCTCATGTGAGGAAATGGATTCCCATAGCGGTAAGTTTGCCGTCTCATGTGAGGAAATGGATTCTCATAACGGTAAGTTTACCGTCTCATGTGAGGAAATGGATTCCCATAACGGTAAGTTTGCCGTCTCATGTGAGGAAATGGATTCTCATAGCGGTAAGTTTGCCGTCTTATGCGAGGAAATGGATTCCCATAGCGGTAAGTTTACCGTCTCATGTGAGGAAATGGATTCTCATAGCGGTAAGTTTGCCGTCTCATGCGAGAGAATTGATTCCCATGGCAATAATTTCACCGACACTGCGGATTTCTTCATCAATATCTTTTGGCGTTACAAACAGTTTTTTTATATCATCGCCCGCCAGCATATCATACAGGCTCTGGATCTGCTCTTCCTGGTAGCCCTCTTTCAGAAATGTGTTTTCCAATGCCTCATAGACGATCGTGCCCGCTTCTACTACAGTGGGAACGCCGATTGCGATCACTGGTATCCCCATTGTTTGCCGGTTGATGATATTTCGGTTATTTCCGATGCCGGAACCGGGCGCAATCCCGGTATCTGTCACCTGGATCGTGCGGCAGAGACGTCCCACGCTGCTTGAGGCGAGCGAATCTATGACCAGCAAAAGATCTGGTTCAATCTTTTCAATCAATCCCTTTAAGATTTCGCTTGTCTCAATACCAGTCTGCGACATCACGCCGGGCGCAACTCCGCAGAGAAAATTTTCGGGCTGTCTTTCCGTTTTCTCCATCCGCGCTGCATACATATGCCGGTTTACCAGGATATGCTCCATCACATATGGCCCGAGTGCGTCCGGCGTGGCGAAGCGGTTTCCCAGCCCAGATACCAGGATCACATAATCTTTCTTTTTGTCTGTCTTTTTGTTCCGCATCGGAAGCGCCATTTTCTTTAATATACTGCCAACCTGCTCTGAGATTTCTTTTTTGCGCCGCTCGATTTCCCTCGCTCCAAAAGCAGCTGGAGAAAATTCTAACGTGACATACGTCCCAACCGGTTTTTTCATCTGCTCGGCGCCGGCGGCGTCCTTGATCTCTACGGTAGTGATCTGAATCTTTTTTTCCTTATCGCTTTCTTTTTTTAAGACAACTCCGTCAATTTCTACATTGTCTTCTGGAAACTGCTCGCGCACTTCCAGCGCTAAATCTGTCCTCTTTTCATATTGTTTCATAGCAATCCTCATTTCTGCAATAATCTGTTCTGGCACATCGCTTTTTGCCATCTGCTGTTAGTTTGGATAAAATGGGAAATGTTATGCAATTTGGCAATTTTATATTGACAATTTTCATGATTTCCTATATGATTAATGAGTATGTTTTCTAAGCGTCCGTGTCCGTTTGGAACATATTATGATGAAAGACTTCACGATTGGGAGGTGGAAAAAGAGATGGCAAATATTAAATCAGCAAAGAAAAGAATTCTAGTTGAGCGCAGAAATGCAGACAGAAATAAAGCAATTCGTTCAAAAGTAAAAACAGCGATTAAAAAAGTAGACGCAGCAGTTACCGCAAAGGACAAGGCTGCAGCAGACACTGCTTTAAAAGCGGCAATTTCTGAGATTAATAAAGCTGCCAGCAAGGGTGTTTTTCATAAGAAGACTGCTTCGAGAAAAATTTCCCGTATCACATTAGCTGTAAATAAAATTGCATAATTGCATAAGACGAAATGAGACTGCCAGGGTGTGGGCAGTCTTTTTTATGGGATAGGAAATTGCAAGCCCTTCTAAAGAAGGGCTTTGAAATGTAGTGGGACGCATGGCACCAGCGCAGGCGGTG
>CANQCD010000089.1 GCA_947589455.1 uncultured Lachnospiraceae bacterium
CCGTGGATGCTGCGCTGGAGGCGGATGCTGTGCCGGATACTTCAGAATATGGCGTCTGGATTCCCGGCGTTCCGGTTCTTGTGGAGCGTGGATTGGATGCGGTCGGCTGCGCCGGTGCATTAAAGGGACTGATCATAGACGGTATTGTCGCCGGAGTCGGGGCTGTGTTAGGATTTGTGCCACAGATGCTGGTATTGTTTATCCTCTTAGCAGTTTTAGAGGCGTGCGGTTATATGGCGCGTGTTGCGTTTATCATGGATCGTGTTTTCCGGAAATTCGGCCTGTCCGGGAAATCGTTTATTCCGATGTTGATTGGCTCTGGCTGCGGTGTGCCTGGCGTTATGGCGTCCAGGACGATTGAAAATGAAAGGGACCGCAGAATGACGATCATGACGACGACGTTTATTCCGTGTGGCGCAAAGCTTCCGATCATTGCGTTGATTGCGGCGGCTCTGTTCGGCAATGCGTGGTGGGTAGCGCCGAGCGCTTATTTTGTGGGGATTGCAGCGATTGTATGCTCTGGTATCATATTAAAGAAGACGAAAATGTTTGCCGGGGACCCGGCGCCGTTTGTCATGGAACTTCCGGCATACCACATTCCGACTGCGGGAAATGTACTCCGCAGTATGTGGGAACGCGCATGGTCCTTTATCAAGAAAGCAGGGACGATCATCCTTTTGTCTTCTATCATTATCTGGGCGGGCTCCTGCTTTGGCGTGGCAGACGGACAGTTTGGCTTCCATCCGGATGTTGAATTAGAGGATAGTGTCCTTGGAAAGATTGGCTCGGCGATCTGCTTTGTCTTTGCACCGCTTGGCTTTGATAATATTAAGGCAACGATTGCAACGATCATGGGACTTGTGGCAAAAGAAGAGGTGGTCGGTGTGTTTGGAGTGCTGGATTTTGAGGGGCTGACAAAGCTTTCAGCGTATTCGTTCCTGCTCTTTAACCTGCTCTGTGCGCCTTGTTTTGCGGCAATGGGTGCGATCAAGCGTGAGATGAATAATGTGAAATGGTTCTGGTTTGCGATTGGATACCAGACGCTGCTTGCCTATGTGGTAGCATTATGTGTGTTCCAGCTTGGCACGCTGTTTACTGGGGGCGGTTTTGGACTGGGCGCCGCAGTTGCTATTTTGCTGACGGCAGGCTTTCTGTATCTGCTTTTCAGGCCATATAAGGAAAGCAAGACTCTTTCTGTGGACGGTTTGGAGGCGGCCGGTGCAAAATGATCTGGCCGTGCCTGTGGGAAAAGGAGGTTTGGAATGCATGTGGACGGTTTGGAGGCGGCCGGTGCAAAATGATATGGCCGCGCCTGTGGGAAAAGGAGGATTGGAATGAATCTGGGAACATTTGTTGTAGCGCTTTTGCTGCTCCTTGTTGTGGGCGGGATCATTGCCGGAATGGCGAGGGATAAGCGCAATGGAAAATCATTGCAATGCGGCTGTGACTGTAAGGATTGCAAGAGACATTGTCATTAAAAAAATTTGTAATATATGCCATAGTGAGAGCGGCAGTTCCGTGCAGGGACTGCTGTTCTTTTTATGGGATAGGAGTGCGCGGCGTGCAAGGGCAACAGCGTGGGCGGTGCCCTTTTTATGGATAGGAAATTTCAAATTTTGAGATAGGAGTGCAAGCCCTCCTAAAGGAGGACTTTGAAATGTAGTGGTGCACATTTTTTATAATACAGGAGATGGCAGGCTTTTATACCGACAGGCATGATAGGCGGTCAAACAGAAAAAACGGTCAGTCCCGCCGGACAAATTCAGGATGAATTTAGTTGCAAATGCGTGAAAAGTCGTATAGAATAGACTGGTATACTGTTTTGCAAAAATCCTGCCAGGGGGCAGTGAAAGCGACTTGAGATAAGAAATTGCAGGATTTATGAATATTGACGGGAGATAGCCCGTACAGTATAATTGTAAAATATGTAACAGATAGAATACGGAGGAAAAGATGATCAAGAAAGTTATTGCAATCATAATGTTATTTTCACTGGCTGTCAGTTTTGAGAGCGAATATTCTGTAAAGGCGCAGAACGGTTTCTTCACAGAGTCGGAGCCTGCCGTTACGTTTTCGCCGGAGCCTGCCGCCACGCCTTCGCTGGGGCCTGTCGCTACGCCCTCGCCGGAGCCTGTTGCGACATCTTCGCCGGAGCCGACGTCTGCCGCCAGCTTGCCGCCGGTACGGACGGAGAAGCCAAAGGTAACGGCAAAGCCAAAGATAACGGCGAAGCCAAAACATACGAAAAAACCAAAGCCGACGGCAAAACCAAAGCCGACGCCGCATGTTGTCCCGCTGAAAAAGGTAACTGGGGTAGAATTGTTGAGGTATTCGACAAACGCCGTCAGAGTGACATGGAAAAAGCAGCGGAAAGCGAAATATTATCGCGTTTATTACTCCAAACGGAAAAAGGGCGGTTACCATCTCGCCGGCATGACAAAAGATACGGATTACCTTGTAAAGAGATTAAAGAATAAAAAGACGTATCGTTTTTATGTCCAGGCATGTAAGCAAAAGAAAAAGGCGCTCTCCGACAGCAAGCCTTCTAAGATCCGCCGCATGACAATGAAAAAATATCGGCGAAAGATTATTTTTGCCGGGGATTCTATCTGCGAGGGGATTGGCTACGGATGGGCTTTTCCGAGGATGCATTCTAGCGCCGAGAAGAAAACGGTTGCTTACCGGGGATTAAATACAATAACATTCCATACAAAGAGGGTGTTTCATGGGCAGACAGGTCTGCAGAGGGTGATCTCAGAAAAACCATACCGCGTCTATATGATGCTTGGGCTGAATGAGATTTCATACAGGACGTCAGAGCAGATCCTTGCAGAGTATAAGGATTTAGTAAAGAGCATCCGGCTGTCCTGTCCCAAAACCGACATTGTCCTGTGTGCGATATCGCCTGTGACAAGGGCGGAAAATGCTTCACATCCCGGTATGTCGCAGATTCCGGGATTTAATAAAAAACTGTCTCTGATGGCAAAAAAGCTGAAGATGAAGTATTTTGATTATACTGGGTTCTTAAAAGATTCCAGCGGCCATCTAAAAGCAGAATATGCCGCGGGGGACGGTTATCATTGGCAATCATCCGCATATGTGAAGTTTGGGACGATTGTTGGGAAATTTGAAAAATCGTTAGAAAAATGATAGCCGCCGGCCTGGTATTCTGGTTTTGTAAATGCCTGTTTACGAATTAATCGGGATTTTAGATAAGTATTTTAAAATGCCTGTTTACAGCGGAGGCGTTTTGCCTTTGTGTTCCATTACATTTCAAAGCCCTCCTACCAGAGGACTTGCAATTTCCTATCCTATAAAAAGTGGGAAGAATAAGAGAGGAGTCAGTTATGAGATACGATCTGAAAAAAATCGGCTGCATGATACTGGCGGCGGCGCTTTTGTTAGGGAGCGTTACAGCGCCGTGTGCAGCGGCAAAGAAAAAAACAGACTGTAAAACACTTTGTGCGGCGGCGTTAAAAGTAACCGGGGGAAGCCAGAAGTTAAAATATTCTTCGGTAAGCGCCATGGATTTTGGCGCACTTTCTTCTTCTGCGCGGAACAAAGTAAAAAGTATGCAGTATGTCTTTGATGCAAAGGAGGTCTACAGCCTGTGCGTTATGGAGGCGAAAAACAGCGCCGCTGCAAAAAGCCTGCTGCAGACGCTGCAAAAATATAAAAAAAGAAACAGCGGGAGCGATTACCTTAGCGACTATTCTTCCGAAGAACAGAAGGTCTTCCAGAATGCTGTCTGTGCGAAAAAGAAAAACTACGTCTGGTATATTGCAATGTCTCCTGACAAGAAAAAGAACAGCAAAGGCCAGAAGGCGCTGACAAAGAAGATTTAGAGGAGTTTTCCATATGGTTTTTAGCAGTTTGTTATTTCTGTTCCGCTTTTTACCGGCGGTACTCCTCGCATATTATATTTTGCCAGGGCGCTTCCATAATCTGGTACTGTTTATTGCGAGCCTGTTTTTTTATGCGTGGGGCGAGCCGGTATATGTTGTATTGATCCTGTTTTCTACGCTTGTGGATTATTGCGCAGGCAGGACTGTGGCATATTGCCGGGCGGCGGGAAAGAAACGGGGAGCGCTTTTGGCGGTTGTTTTTTCGGCGACGGCAAACCTTGCCCTGCTGGGCTTTTTTAAATATGGGAATTTTTTCTTGCAGATCATCCATGGAATGACTGGCCTTGACGTGCCGGTTCTCCATCTTGCCCTGCCGATTGGGATTTCCTTTTATACGTTCCAGACAATGTCCTATACGATCGATGTGTATCGCGGAGACGCCAAAGTCCAGAAAAACCTGATCGCATTTGGCGCATATGTCTCCCTGTTCCCACAGTTGATCGCCGGCCCGATCATCCGCTTTCGGGATATCGCGCAGCAGTTAGAACAGAGAAGAGAAAATCTTTCCTGTTTCTGCCAGGGGATTTTGCGTTTTATGACCGGGCTTGGAAAGAAGGTGCTGATTGCCAACCAGATTGGGGTCTTGTGGGAGGAAGCCGCGGGAATGCAGGCGGGGGAGTTGGCAACAGCGACTGCGTGGCTTGGGATTGCGGCGTTTACCCTGCAGATTTATTTTGATTTTTCCGGATATTCTGATATGGCGATTGGGCTGGGCGCAATGTTTGGCTTTCATTTTCCAGAAAATTTTAATTACCCGTACGAGTCAAGGAGTATCACAGAATTTTGGAGGCGCTGGCATATTTCCCTCGGCACATGGTTTCGGGAATACGTCTATATCCCCCTTGGCGGCAACCGGAAAGGGATTCGGCGGCAGATGATAAATCTTGCGATTGTCTGGCTTTTGACCGGGTTATGGCATGGAGCCAGTTTTTCTTTTGTGCTGTGGGGCGTTTATTATGGCGTGCTGGTTGTCGCCGAAAAGCTGTTGTGGAAACCGGTATTATCGAAGCTGCCGGATTTTGCCGGACATATCTATACTATGTTTTTTGTCATGATAGGCTGGGGGATTTTTTCCTGGCAGGATATGGCAGATGCGGCTGGGTATTGGAAAGCCCTGTTTTTTCAGGCGCAGGCGGGGATTGTAAACCGTCAGGCAATGTATCTATTGTCTTCTAACCTGGTTTTGCTGGCGATCGCTGCGCTGGGTTCCCTGTCTTTGCCAAAACGGCTGACAGAAAAGTATCTGCTGCCGGAAGAAACGGTGAGAAGAGATGTGGCAGGGATATTTTATGTCAGTATTTTATTTTTGGCCTGCGTTGCGATGTTAGTCAATTCCTCATATAATCCGTTCCTCTATTTCCGGTTTTAGGGCATTGCAGGATGGAAAGAATGGGAAGCTGCCGCCTTAGAGCTTGCGCCGGTTCGATTCCGGGGGTTAGGGCATTGCAGGATGGAAAGAATAAGAAGCTGTCGCCTTAGAGCTTGCGCCGGTTCGATTCCGAGTTTTAGGGCATTGCAGGATGGAAAGAATGGGAAACAGCAGTCTCTTGCGCGCAGATGTAAGATGTTCTCTTCCTGTTTCTGGTTCTGAAGAAAGGAGTTTTTTACGATGAGAAAGGCGCAGTACGGAATTTTTGCGGCATTTTCTATTATGCTTTTCGGCGGTGCGGCCGTTACGTTTGTGGCGCCGGATAAAGAATACTCAGTTGTGGAAAACAGAGAGCTGGCAAAAAAGCCTTCCCTGACGCCGCAGAAGTTTTTGAACGGTTCGTATCAAAAAGAGTATGAGTCCTATCTGGACGACCAGTTCTTTATGCGCGATCAATGGGTTGATGTTTCCGGGATGATTCAGCAGGCGGCGGGGAAGAAAGAGATGAACAGCGTCTATTTCGGAAAGGACGGTTATCTCCTGGAAAAAAGCGAAGAATCGGAAATCGATCAGGCGCAGGCAGAGGAGAACGCAGAGACGCTATCGTCTTTTTTAAATGATGTAGGACAGACTTATGGAAGAGAACATGTCAGCTGCATGATGATACCTTCTAAGGCGCTGGCATTGCCGGATAAACTTCCGGCTTTTGCTGCTCCTTTAGAGCAGGGCGGCATTCTTGCATCGCTGAAGAAAAAGCTTGCCAATCCTGATATGCTGATCGATCTGAAAGATACGATGCAGAGTCACCAGGACGAGTATATTTATTACCGGACAGACCATCATTGGACCACGCTTGGCGCTTATTATGCATATCGGGTATGGGCGGAAAAGACAAAGCAGGCGACAGGATATCAGGTTTCTCATTACCAGAGGGAAACGGTTTTTGACGATTTTTATGGCACGACATATAATAAGGTCCATGTAAAAGCGCCCGCGGATGAGGTCGAGTTATTTTTAACGCCTGCGCAGGAAACGGTCCATGTCAATATGGACGATGGGGAAACGGAGGCAGATTCCCTGTATTTTAAAAAGGCGGCAGAGAAAGGGTTTAACCGCTATAATGTGTTTTTGTCAAAAAATACATTTCAGATTGAGATCGATACCGGGGCGGACACCGGAAAGACATTATTGTTAGTCAAGGATTCTTTTGCAAATTGTTTTGTGCCGTTCTTGACGGAAGATTATGAAAAGATCATCATGATTGATTACCGTTATGGAAAACTTCCCATAGGGGCGATCATGGAGCAATATCGCGATATCACGGATGTGCTGGTGCTGTTTCAAACAGAGAAGTTTATGCAGAATACCAAGCTTGGGAAGCTGGCGGAGACAAAGACTGAGGACAGCACGATCAAAGAGTTTGATCCGGATGATTTTTTGGGATAAAACAGGTTTGCAGGATAGCGATTTGTAAAATAGCAGGATGTAAGCCTGATAAAATTTTTTATTTATATTTTATTGATAGGATGAAATAGATTTGTAAAATAGCAGGTTTGTAAGCCTGGTAAAATAGCGGTTTACAGAATAGCCGCTTGCCAGAATACAAAAGAAGTTGTATAATGGCTAAGATATATTGAGAGAGATCTTCGGGGCGGGGTGAGATTCCCCACCGGCGGTATTCCTGAAAGGTAAGCCCGCGAGCTTATGTGCATGGTATGCAATAGGCAGGATTCGGTGAGATTCCGAGGCCGACAGTACAGTCTGGATGGAAGAAGATATTTTTTCTGGTTTTGCTTTTGTGCCCTGAACTTTTTTGTTCGGGGCTTTGTTTGATTAAACACAGGGAGAGTTCCGGCCGGTAAGAAGCTTTCTGGCGGGATGCAGATAGAATGAGGTGAAAGTTGTGGAAGAAAAATTTATGCGCCGTGCGATCGCCCTGGCAAAGAACGGGCTTGGGAAAGTAAATCCCAATCCGCTGGTGGGCGCAGTGATCGTAAAAGAAGGGCGGGTGATTGCAGAAGGATATCATGCCGGATATGGCAAACTCCATGCCGAGCGCCATGCGTTTGCCAACCTTGCGGAACCGGCGGATGCAAGAGGGGCGGAGCTATATGTGACGCTGGAGCCGTGCTGCCACTATGGAAAACAGCCGCCCTGCACGGAGGCGGTGATCGAACATGGGATCCGCAGGGTATATGTCGGCTCAGAGGATCCAAACCGTCTGGTTGCGGGAAAGGGGATACAGAGATTACAGGACGCCGGCATCGAGGTGGTCCGCGGCGTCCTGAAAGAGGAGTGCGATGCGCTCAACCCGGTCTTTTTTCACTATATTACGACGCAGACGCCATATGTTGTGATGAAATATGCGATGACGATGGATGGAAAGATTGCCTGTGATAACGGACAGAGCAGGTGGATTACCGGTGCGGACGCCAGGGAGCGGGTGCAGCAGACGAGAAATGCACTACGGGGGATCATGGTTGGCGTAGGTACCGTGCTCCAGGATAATCCATCCCTGACCTGCCGCATCCCGGGCGGGAGAAATCCAGTGCGGATCGTCTGTGACAGCCGGTTAAGGATTCCGCCTGACTGCGAGCTGGTAAAGACTGCGGCAGAGATTCCCCTTCTGATCGCGACAATATCAGAAGATGAGGAAAAAAAAGACAGGTTACGGTCGATGGGAGCCCGGATACTTCATACACAGGAAAAAAACGGAGAGGTCTGTCTCTCTGACCTGATGAGAAAGCTGGGGGAAGAAAAGATAGACGGTATTCTTTTGGAGGGGGGAGGAACATTAAACCAGAGCGCGCTGGAAGAAGGGATCGTCAACCGACTGCAGGTGTACCTTGCGCCGAAGATCTTTGGCGGCAGCGGAAAGTATAATCCTGTGCGGGGGACCGGCGTTTCTAGTCCCGGCGATGCATGGATGTTAAAAAATCAGAGTATACAGAAAATCGGGCAGGATTTTCTGTTAGAGTTTGATGTATTGCGAAAGGGGGAGGAGAGTTGTTTACCGGAATCATAGAAGAGACAGGGATTGTCCGTTCTGTTGCAAAGGGCGGCAAGTCGGCGGTTCTCACAGTGGAGGCGTCAAAAGTGCTTGAGGGGACTCAGATTGGAGACAGTATTGCAGTCAATGGCGTCTGCCTGACTGTAACGACAAGGAGCGGAAAGCAGTTTACGGCAGACGTGATGGCAGAAACGCTCCGCAGGAGTTCGCTTGGGAGCCTGACGCGCGGCAGCCGGGTAAACTTAGAGCGCGCGATGGCGGCGGATGGACGTTTTGGCGGCCATATCGTGTCCGGCCATATCGACGGCACCGGGCGCGTCAAGACGTTAGCAAAAGAGGGAAACGCTGTATGGGTGGAGATTGAAGCGTCTGATGGAATCCTGCGGTATATTGTGGAAAAAGGTTCGGTTGCCATTGATGGGATCAGCCTGACGGTGGCGGGGCTTACAAAAAACAGTTTTTTTGTTTCCGTCATTCCGCACACAGGCTCTGAGACGGAGCTGCTTGGCAAAAAGCCGGGGGATGTTGTCAATCTGGAAAATGATATCATTGGTAAGTATGTGGAGCGCCTGCTGTCGGCATCAGGCAATGCGGCGGCACGGCAGGATGCGTCTCTGTCAAATGAGATGGAAGGCGGGCGGGGCGCTTCTTCCGGGGGAGAAAAAATCACGATGGATTTTTTGGCGGAGCATGGATTTTAATTTGATAAAATAGAGGATTGGATCAGAGAGATCAAAACAGAGTGGAGGAAACAATATCATGGAATTTGATAAAATAGAAGATTTGATCGAAGAGATCAGAGCAGGAAAAATCATTGTGCTGATGGATGATGAAGACAGGGAAAACGAGGGGGATGTTATCTGCGCGGCGCAGTTTGCGACGACAGAGAACGTAAATTTTATGGCAAGCTATGCCAAGGGGCTGATCTGTATGCCGATGGATGCGGCATATACGGATAAACTCGGGCTTCATCAGATGTGCGAAGTCAATACAGACAATCACTGTACGGCGTTTACCGTGTCGATCGATCATGTGGAGACAGAGACAGGGATTTCTGCATATGAGCGCTCTTTAACGGCATTAAAGACGGTAGAGCCCGGAGTAAAGCCAGGAGATTTCAGGACGCCGGGCCATATGTTCCCGCTGCAGGCAAAAAACGGCGGCGTGTTAGAACGCAACGGCCATACCGAGGCGACAGTGGATTTAGTAAAGCTGGCAGGCTTAGAGCCCGTCGGGCTTTGCTGTGAGATCATGCGCGACGACGGCTATATGGCAAGGAGGGACGACTTGTTTCAATTTGCTAAGAAGCATCATCTAAAGATTGGCAGGATAGCAGACCTTGTGCAATACCGTAAGGAACATGAGGTTCTGGTGGAATGCGTGGCAAGGGCAAAGATGCCTACAAGATATGGCGAGTTTGAGATTTATGGGTATGTCAATAAACTAAATGGAGAGCATCATGTGGCGCTGGTAAAAGGAGATATCACCGATGGGGAACCGGTGCTTTGCAGAGTGCATTCCGAGTGCCTGACAGGGGATGCGCTGGGTTCCGCCCGGTGCGATTGCGGGCAGCAGTATGACGCAGCTATGAAAATGATCGCGCGGGAGGGCAGAGGAGTCCTTCTGTATATGCGGCAGGAAGGACGCGGCATCGGCCTGATCAATAAGATTCGCGCGTATGCATTACAGGATAAGGGCAGAGATACGGTGGAGGCAAACTTAGAGCTTGGTTTTCCAGAAGATGCCAGGGATTATACGATAGGCACACAGATCCTGGTCGATCTGGGCATACGGCAGCTCCGCCTGATGACGAATAATCCGTTAAAGGTATACGGTCTTGCCGGTTATAATCTGGAGATCGTGGAGCGCGTCCCAATCGAGATGGAGCCGGGAGAGTATGACCGTTTTTATCTGCATACTAAAAAGGAAAAAATGGGACATCTGTTAAAGAAAGCATGAGAAGACGTCACGGAAAGGTTAAAATTTATAATATAACTTTAAAACGTGATCAGATCATAACATAAATAGCCTCTCGGATTCATATGAGCAGGCATAGATTTGTATTTTGACAACTGAATATTGTGAAATTTTGAAAAGAT
>CANQCD010000090.1 GCA_947589455.1 uncultured Lachnospiraceae bacterium
AGAGAAAAAACAAAACGGCAAACGGTATGGCGGCGCATAAAAAAAGTACAGCGCATACCATCAAAACCCCTTTTTCCCTCTTGCGCTCCGGGGAATCGTCCTCTTTTAAAAGCCCCGACACGCAAAGGCCGATCACTCTGCCAATCCCTGCGACCGGGTGCGGTATCTGATGCGGATCGCCAAAAATAAGATCAGATAGAAATCCCACTAATATACTTACTGTTGTATAAAACATCTGCTCATCTCCATCATGTAAAACTCTGTCTCTCAAACGGCTGTGCCCCCGCTAAAACCGTTTTAAGATCTGGATCTTTCTGTTATCTTTCTGTCCCCTGTCCGTCCCATCCGTTATCCGGCACAAAAAGCCGTGTCCGTTTTCGCACAGATAGTCATAATAATCTCCCCCCGCAAAGCTCTGCAAAATGGACATGACCGTACCGCCGTGGACGATAAAAACAGCTGTGACCTCCCCGTTTTTTGCCGGAAGCTCACTGCATAAGCTTACCGCACGGAGGAATCCCTCGCTGCACCGCCTGATAAAATCCCCTCTGTCCTCACCGTTTGGAAATCTCATGCTCCCTCCGCTTTCAATCCACTTTATATAATCCGGATCGCGCTCCAGCTCCCGATGGTTTTTCCCCTCAAAATCTCCAAAATCAATCTCCCGAAACTCTTCTATCACAGAAACAGGTACGGCGCTGTCTCCATACAGGATCTCCGCCGTCTGCAGGCACCGTTTCATCGGGCTTAAAAAGAGAATATCTGCAGCCGGATACTTTCCCTTGTTTTTTAAAAGTTCCTCAGCCCCCTCTGGGCAAAGCCCTTCATCCACAGCGCCAATATATCTTTTTTCCAGATTTCCTCTGGTCCTTCCATGTCTGATAAATATTATTTTCATCCTTTTAAAACCTGTCCCAATCCACAGACAATCCTCTCAACATGCTCCGCTCCCGAAACCAGCCTGCACATCCCCCTGCCGACAAGCTCACGCAGGTTCCGCTCATAACGGCCGACAGGCACAACGCCTCCTCCGACCTGCCTGCATATGATGACCAGGTCACTGCCGTTCTGGATCAATCTGTCCAAATATTCGTACAGACTGTCAGGGTTCTCCGAAAAATTTGCGATAAAATCCTGAAAGTGGTTGATGATCACAGGCGGCGTCCCGCCCTCACCCGCCGCTTCTTCCTTTTTTGCCTTTTTCGTATCCTGCAGCCTTTCTGTGATCAGCTTTTCTACATCACTTCCAGACAAAAAATCTGCGCCGTCAACTACGCACTCCATGCCGCAGCCCTTTTTTTCTAAGACATAGCGGAGCTTTCCCTGATCGGCGCTTCCCACATAGATCTCCATATACTGCCTCCTCAAATCACTGAAAAATAAACTCCTGCAGCACGCACGCCGCCGCGCCTGCGAGCTCGCACAGGCACAAAAACCATCCTGCCAGATCGCCGGTAATGCCGCCAAATTCCTGATATGCCCTGTGACGGTAGTAGAGAAACACGCCGAGAGAGGCGGCGCATACGACCAGTTCTCCCGGACCGCACAGAAAGACCATAACCGCACAATATAACAGCAGTTCTGCCACAAGCGCCGCCCGAACCGTCCTTTTTTGCGCTGTCTGTGAAAAGGCATACAGCATTCCGTCCCCTCTTGCATTTTTGAAGCATACGACAGACAGGCCGCTTAATATTCTCGCAAGGACAAATGTTCCGGCATACATCAGGACAGACGAAGGCGCGATCTGGGAGATCATGCCCGCATAGAACAGAAGATACGCTGCCATTGCGATCACGGCAAAAGCGCCAATATGCGCATCCTTTAATATCTCTAGCTTTTTCTGCCTTGTCCCATACGAATGGATGGCATCCATCGTATCCATATAACCGTCTAAATGGATGCCTCCTGTTATGAGAATATTGATCAGGACAGACAGGAACGTCCATATCATTTCACCGGAAAAATATTTTGTACACACCAAAAACCAGATAACCTGTGCCGCCCCGATGATAACTCCCACAAAAGGGAAAAAACATACGGCATATTTCATCTCATTCCCCTCCCACTCAAAACAGGGGACAGGGATTCTCGAATATGTCCCGACTGCCGCTGCAAAGGATCTGATCACCGTTTTAAAAAAACTGGACATGAATACACCACCTCCACACACTGATCGCTGATATCCGCAAGATTTCTGTTTATCTCCCCCAAAGCCCTCATATACTCCTCTGTGCCGCTGTCATAAACAGCGCCGTCCGCAAATACGTCATCCGTCACGATAACACAGTTTTCTGTCTGATCGATCAGTTTTTTTATATCACTGCAGATCTTTCTGCACAATCTGTCCCGGGACGGCTTTTCCTGTCCGCTCTCCCCCTCCTCTGGAAACATTTCATTGGCCAGGAGATTGGAGATCGATTCGACCAAAACGCTGCTGCCCTCTTCCATGCTGCAATCCCCCACATCTGTATAGCGCTCCACCGTCTGAAACTCTTTTCCCTCCCTCATCGTTCTGTGCCTTGCGATCCGTTCCGCCGCTTCCCTTCCATATGGCTTCATCGTAGCTAAATAATATTTTTTTGCCTCCCCGCCTTTTCCAAGAAAAGCCAGATAATCTTCCGCATATTCTGATTTTCCGCTTCCGCTCTCTCCAATCACCAAAACTACCAATCGTTCTTCCTCCATATCATTGATGCGTTTTTTTCTCCTGCAGATACAAGAAGCTCCAATCATTTTCATGGATTGCCTCTGTTTCAAACGGATTGCTTTTTCTCCTGCAGATACCCAGACGGCTCCAACCATTTTCATAGATTGCCTCTGTTTCAAACGGGATTGCTTTTTCTTCCTGAAGATACCCAGACGGCTCATCCCCTTCCAAATACCGTATGACGCCCGCGGCGCGCAGATTGCGGCTTTGCAGAACCGCCTGCGGATATACATCTCAGCGGTATCTCTTATATTGCGGCACATGGATATCGTGAAACGTCCTGTTTGCATTGTAGACAGACAACGCCATATCAAGCAATGGGAACAGCATGACGGCTCCCGTCCCTTCGCCGAGCGCCATATCGGCGTCAATGACCGCCCGAAGCCCCAGCTCCTCAAGGATCAGACTACACGCCGGCTCCTTTCCCCTATGCGATGCAAACAGATATTGCCTGCACTCCGGCGCGATCCTCTCAGCAACAAGCGCGGCGGCGGCACAGATCAGCCCGTCGATCACGATCGGGATCTGGTACAGCGCGCCCCCCAAAAAGACTCCCACAAGGCCAGCGATATCAAGACCGCCGACACATCTTAAAACCTCCCATGCATCCTGATTTCTCAAATCATATTTCTGTACCGCCTCATTGATCACTTCCCGCTTTCTTTTCAGCCCTTCGTCCGAAAGCCCGGCGCCCCTGCCTGTCACATCCTCTGCCGGAACGCCGAGGAGAGCGGAGGCAAGCGCGCTGCTTGTCGTCGTATTTCCAATCCCCATCTCTCCTGTGGCAAGAATCTGATATCCCTCTTTTTTTAATCGGCAGACAATATCTATCCCTGCATTTACCGCCTGAAAAAGTGTTTCCTCCGTCATGGCGGGCTCTTTTAAAAAATCTGCCGTCCCGGCGGCAATGCGGGCGTCGATAAGCCCAGGCGCCGTAATCTCTTCCCTGATTCCGATATTGACCGGGATCACTTTAACATTTGCCATGCGTGCCATCTGGCACACATTTGCCGTTCCGTCCGCCATATTTTTCGCAACAATAGAAGTAACCTCGCTCCCCGACTGGCTCACGCCCTCGCATACTATGCCGTTATCTGCGCACATAATGACAACCGCCCGCTTTGCAATGGCAATATCGGCGCTTCCCCCGATACCCGCAAGCCTTTTTATTGTCTCCTCAAACCGCCCCAGCCCGTCAAGCGGCTTGGCAATGCTGTCTAACCGTCTGCCAGCCTCCTCAAATGCGCTTCTGTCAGGCTGCGTCATATTATCAAGCCGACGGCCGAATTGGTCAAAAAGTTCTTTCCATGTTCTGCCCATACTAATCTCCATTCCAGTAAAATCCATTCGCCCTGCGTCATATCTACTTTTTCTCAATCCCCATACACTCGTATATCTTTTTCATATCAAGATTTTCCCGAATCTGTCCGGCAAGGATATCATACTGCGTCTCCCGATAGCCTGCATAGTCAAAATGGTCTGCCTCAGCCATCTCCACGCCCTTTTTACCGGCAAGCCCTTTTACGATGGTATATGCTATCGTCCCGGAGTCAAAAATCCCATGCACATATGTCCCATATACCTCTTTTTTCTCATCATAAACCCCGTCGTCATACAGATTTTCGGTCTGGTCTCCAGACAGCCTCAGGAAGCTTTTCTGCGGGGAATCCTTTTTTGTCGTCCCCATATGGATTTCATAGCCCCTGACCTCCATGCCAGAAAGTTCCTGGAACGTCCCTTCTATCTTTTCAAACCGTCCGCATACCTGAACCGTCCTCTTCTCCTTTTGAAGATCGGTATGGATGTCCAAAAGCCCAAGTCCTCTTACCACACCGCCCCCCTCAGCGCCGCTTCGATCTGCAACCACGTTCCCCAGCATCTGATATCCGCCGCAAATTCCAAAAATAACACAGCCGTTTTCATTTGCCTTTTTGACTGCCGCCTCAAGACCGCTCTCCCGAAGCCACAGTAAATCTTTCCCTGTGTTTTTGCTGCCTGGAAGGATGACCATATCAGGCTCTCCCAATTCAGAAACCCTGCCTGCATACCTTAGCGACACGCCCTCAAAACTCTCAAATACATTAAAATCCGTAAAATTTGAAATCCTCGGAAGCCGGATCACCACAATGTCTATCAGCCCCGAACCGGAATGTCTCACCAGCCTCTCCGACAAGCTGTCCTCATCATCAATCTTCGCATGGATATACGGTATCACCCCAAAAACCGGTTTTTTACATTGATCTTCTAACATTCGAAGCCCCGGTTCTAAAATTGATACGTCTCCCCGGAATTTGTTTATGACAAGCCCCTGGATTCGCTCGCATTCCTCCTCTTCCAGTAACATTACCGTCCCATAAAGCTGTGCAAACACGCCGCCCCTGTCAATATCGCCGACTAAGATCACCGGCGCATCCGTCATTTTGGCAAGCCCCATGTTGACAATGTCGTTTTCTTTCAGATTGATCTCTGCCGGACTCCCCGCCCCCTCGATCACGATAATATCATATGTCCTGTCAAGATAATCATAAGCCGCCATAATATCCGGTATCAGTTTTTGTTTGTACGAAAAATAGTCCTTCGCTTTCATATTGCCGATCACGCTTCCATTGACGATCACCTGCGACCCCATATCGCTGACCGGTTTTAACAGGATGGGATTCATCCTGACGTCAGGCCGTACGCCCGCCGCCTCAGCCTGAACCGCCTGCGCGCGCCCCATCTCAAAGCCATCCTCTGTGATATACGAATTAAGCGCCATATTCTGCGACTTAAACGGCGCCGTCTGATACCCATCCTGGAAAAAGATTCGGCAAAGCCCCGCCGCGATCAGACTTTTCCCCACGTTGGACATTGTCCCCATTACCATGATCTTTTTGGCCATACTCTATAAAAGCTCCTTTTCTGCCATATATATAAGCGCGTTACACACAGCGGCGCACACATTGCTGCCCCCTTTTCTCCCTCTTGCAACAATACACGGCAAATCCGTCTGCAAGATCAGCTCCTTTGCCTGCGCCACATTTACAAAACCTACAGGCATCCCAATCACAAGGGCGGGCTTTAAGCGTCCCTCCCGGTATAGCTCACAAATCCTCAAAAGCGCCGTCGGCGCATTCCCAATGGCAAAAATAAGAGGACGGCCAAGCTTTGCCGCCTTATCGACAGCCGCCGCTGAGCGCGTTGTAGAATGCTCTTTTGCCAACTCCGCCACATCGCTGTCTCCAATGAAATTAAGCGCGGCGCCTCCAAACCGTTCGAGCGCCCTCTTATTGATGCCCGACCACGCCATCTTTGTATCCGTCACGATACACACGCCTTTTTTGATCAGCGATATCGCATAAGTTACCACATCTTCTGAAAAGTACAGATTCTCCGCATAATCAAAATCAGCCGTAGCATGGATTGCCCTCATTATGACCGGGGCGTGTTCCTTTCGCAGAAAAATCCCCCTTTCATCCAGCTCCTCTGAGATGATTTCCATACTCCGCTTTTCTATTTCCTCTGGCAAAATCTTTTCCCATTTTGTGTCCATAATCCTGCTCCCGTCTCGTTCTGTGTTTGATATCCTCTACATCTCAACGCCCTTTCTCGCCTTGACTCCCCTATCATACGGATGCTTTTTTTTCTGTATCTCTGAGACATAATCGGCGATCTCGATCAAATCATCCGACGGGTTTCTCCCTGTCAGGACGACTTCAAGAGGCTCCGGCTTTTCCCTCAAAAACCGGAGCAGCCTGTCGTGGGAAACCAGCCCCGCACCGTCCGCATTGACAATCTCATCAAATATCACAAGACAGGGTCTGGGTTCTTTCGCCGCGCCGGACGCCGCCTGCACGACTTTTTCAAAATATCTGTCATAATGCTTTTTTGCCTCGCTCCTGACCTCCGGCGTCATCTGCTTTGTAAAGCCAAAATATTTTTCTGACGGAAAAAAGAAAAATTCCGGTATTTTTTTTATCAGGTTTAACTCCCCTGACCGATCGTCTTTTAAAAACTGTGAAAAAAACACGCTTCCGCCGTTTCCGGCAAAACGTATGCCAAGCCCTATGGCGGCCGTCGTCTTTCCCTTTCCCATCCCGGTATAGATATGGATCAATCCGGTCATTTCTGCCCGCTCCTTTCCGATTTACCTTCTATTAAGCCATTACAAAACAGATCAGCGCACCACGCCTCCTTGTCTGCCGGCAGCCAAACCTGTCTCCAGCCATTGCAAAACAGTTCATCGCATCACGCCTCCTTGTCGGGCGGCAGCCAAACCTGTCTCCAGCCATTGCAAAACAGTTCATCGCATCACGCCTCCTTGTCGGGCGGCAGCCAAATCTGTCTCCAGCCATTGCAAAACAGTTCATCGCACCACGCCTCCTGACGGCATAAAATAAAAGACTGTTTCGCAAATGTCTGCTATCTGCTTTTAAATTTCATACATTTTTCCAAAAATTCTCTTGCATACCATATATTAGAATAGTAATACACATGCGGAAATCCTGCAACTGAATCCTCCGTCTTATGCATACACGGATAGCTTATGTCACGGAATGGCTTTGTTGCGGTAAAAGCGTTCCCATTATCTGTACTGTCATAATAATGAAATTCATGCGCCTTAACGCTCATTTGTTCCGAAGACAGCGTTATGTAGCCAAATCTCTGGAGCTTTTCCCTGTAAACAGCGTCCGCCTTTATCACCCCCGCCATGCGGTATTTTTTATGCCCGGTATCCTCCATCCTGTCATGGAGATACAAAAAGCCGCCGCATTCCGCCATATAGGGCATCTTCTCTTCCACAAACGCCCGGTATACCGACCTTAGCATAGTCTGATTCGCGCTTAGTTCCTCAAGATGCAATTCCGGATATCCGCCGCCGATAATACAGCCGCTGATGCCCTGCGGAAGCGCCCGATCGCAAAGCGGCGAAAAAAATACCAGCTCCGCCCCCAGCCGTTCAAGCAATTTCAGATTATCATCATAATAAAAGCAAAACGCCTCATCGAGCGCAACCCCCACCCGGATCCTCTCCTCCGCTGCGACAGGCATACTATGCAACGGCTCTGCTTTAAGGCTCGGAGCCTCCTGTGCGATCGCAAGAATTTTTTCTATATCGAGGGTTTCTCTCAACAGGGAAGAAAGCTTTTTCATCTCTGCCTTTATGCCGGGGATCTCGCCTGGCATGACAAGCCCCAGATGCCTGCTTTTCAAAAGCCCGCTGGCAAGCGTCGGCACATATCCTGCCACCGGCACATTGCACTCCCGTTCAATCGCCTCTTTTAGTACGCGGTAAGTTTCCTTTGATGTCTGGTTTAATATGACGCCTTTTATGCCTGCATCCGATTTGTATCCCAAAAAACCCTTGATCACGGCCGCAGCAGACAGAGCCATCCCCCTTGCGTTTACCACAAGGATGACAGGCGTTTCTGTGACTTTTGCAAGCTCATAAGAAGACGCCGTCTCCGATGCGATCCCCGCGCCGTCATAATAGCCCATGACGCCCTCCGCCACCGCAATACCCGCACCCTTTGCGCCCTCCGCCATAAGACTGCGCGTAAGCTCTTTCCCCGTAAAGAACGTATCCAGATTTTTTGACGGAGTCGACAATATTTTTTTGTGAAACATAGGGTCGATATAATCCGGCCCGCACTTAAAAGCACAGGGATTTAGCCCCATCTGTTTCCATATCCCCAAAATACCACAGGTTATCGTAGTCTTTCCACTGCCGCTTGACGCGGCGGCAATCATGATCCTTGGAAGCTCCATACCGGAAATACTCCTATCCTTTTATTTTTTACCAATCGTTTGCGAAACGTTCCTTTCATCCACAGCACTGTCAGGTGATTGCGAAACGATTCCAAATAGTGTATTGCACCTTAGCAATCATCAATCGTTTCCCATCTGGATCGTTATGATCCAGACTGGATTACACGGCGACATCATATGGCTTGCACCAAGCTTTCTTTCATGTTCTACAGAAATCCGGACAATATCTGCCGCCGCAGTTTTTGTCCTTTTTATTATCTCAATCGCCTCAAACAGAGTCTCTGTCGTAATGGCATTGATCACGATGCGCACATTTTTGTTCTGCGCTGCCACAGCGTCAATGATCTGGGAGAGTTTTCCTGCGCTTCCTCCTATAAATACATGCGTGGGAGCCTCCTCCAGTCTGTCTAATGCCTCCGGCGCACTTCCCTGGATGATTTTTAGATTGGCTGCGCCGTGTTTTTTCTTGTTTTTTTGTATCAATTCTGCAGCGGCTTTGTTTTTTTCTATCGCATATACCGTTCCATCATAAGCCTGCAGAGCGCATTCCACCGCCACCGAGCCGGTGCCTGCGCCGATATCATAGACAACCGAAGTCCTTGTAAGCCTTAATTTGGAAAGAGAGACAGCGCGAACCTCCGGCTTCGTCATTGGCACGTCGCCACGCACAAACCGATCCTCTTCCATCCCATATGTCACAACATAAGACTCTGCATCCGGATTTTCCACAACAGCAGCACAGAGCCCCATCTCTGTACTGTCCACAAAATCTTGCGGCGCACCGGAAACAATCTTTTCCTGCTTTGTGCCAAGGTCTGATGCAACATGCATGGTCACATTTTCCAGCCCATATTTTAGAAAAAGCTTTGCCGCCTCACCCGCCCCGTCACGATTTAACAGCATAAATGTCTTTTGATTCCTTTTCACTGCGGCGACTGCATTCTGGCTCCGCCCATGCAGGCTGATCAGCTTCATGTCCTGCCAGTCTGTTTTCAGCCTGGCGGCAAGGCAGGCCGGCGTAGCGACGCCGGGAATCACCCGCAGATTTTTTTCTCCTGCCCTTTCAAGCCGTTCTATGATCCCTTTTGCCCCGCTGTAAAAACCGGTATCTCCGGAAAGCAGGACTACCGCGTTTTTCCCTTCCGCCTGCGCCGCAAGACAACTGCATATTTTTTCTGCATGATATTCCACAAATACCTCTTTTCCAGAAAACATATCAGAAAGGCTTTCTGTCAGCCTTTTAGAGCCAATGATCAAATCGGCCTGCTTAACTGCCTTCTCCCCCTCGCGGGTAAGCGTCCCGCCATCTCCCATCCCCGCTCCGACAAGAGAAATCGTCCCCGCTCCGCTTCCTTTGATCTGAAGGATCGTTACGATTTCATCAAAAGAATATCCCTTTTTTTCCTCTGGCCTTGACAGCAGCACAACTGTGATCCCCAGCTTTTCTGCAGCCGCCGCTTTCTCATAATATCCTCCCGCCGTTCCGCCGTCCTTTGTCACAAGGTATTTTGCGGACGTGTGTTTTAACATGGCAAGATTGATCTCTTCCGTAAACGGTCCCTGCATGGCAATCACCTGTTTTCCCGAAAGCCCCGCAGTCCTGCAGACAGACAGCGCCTCCGCAGCCGGGAGCACCCTTGCCGTAACACGGCTGACGTCGTCCAGATTTTCACAAAATTCTGACAGTTCCTTACTCCCTGTAGCCAAAAAGATATTTCCTTCTGTATTGTTAAGATATGCTGCGGCATGGGCGGCATCCGGCGCTGTCACAACAGTTTCTTTGTGCGTTTCTTCCTGCGCCCCATACCCTCTGCCCCGCAAAAGGCGCAAATAGGAAATCCCCTGCCTGCCGCACGCAGCGCAGATAAAGTCCGTCGATCACCGCTTCCGCCGCGATGTC
>CANQCD010000091.1 GCA_947589455.1 uncultured Lachnospiraceae bacterium
GTATTGATTTTCCGCTGCCAATTCCAATGCCTCCTGTCCGTCATAAGCGCAATCTACGGACATATCATCCTGCTCCAGGCTGAAACGGATTCCTTTTACGATTAATTTCTCATCATCTACAACTAACACTTTCCTGGCCATTGCCAATTTCCCCCTGTGATCCTGTTTTTACAACTATACGGTGATTAAGTCTTTCATCTGACTGTAAACGCCCTCTTTAATCCCTGAAATATTCATGATATCCTCCGGTTTCCCAAAGGAGCCATGTTCTGTCCTGTATTCAATGATCTGGGCTGCTTTTGCCTCGCCGATTCCCGGAAGCGTCATCAACTCCTGTGCGTCTGCGGAATTGATATTGATAAGACCGGAAACAGATCCTTCTTTTTCTGTTGTTCCTCCCGACGTCTCTTTTTGCGCGGCGGCTGTTTCCGCAGAAGCAGCCTGCTTTTTGGTCAGGATGTCAATCTGTTCGCCGTCTGTGAGAAGCGCAGCGAGATTGACGCAGTTTTTGGCGGCGTTTTTGCGAAATCCGCCAACGCCCTCTATCGCATCGCCGATCCGTGCTTTTCCACGATAACGGTACAATCCGGGATGCTTGACAGCGCCGGATACATATACGGCGCACTCCTGCTGCTCTTCTGCCGGCGCAGAGTCCTGTGCGCTGCCGCCGCCTTCTGAGTCCGAGGCTGCCGCCGAAAAACGGTCCGACGTCAGAAAGACGGAGGATGCTCCTGCGTCCGTCCTGTCTGTAGAGGCAAGCTTTCCCTGCTGCCACAGGAATAATATTCCTGCGATCACCAGAAAAAATAAGGTGATCCCGGTTATGATACGGGTGTCTTTTTTCATCTGATCCCTCCTAGCATTTTGATAATCTGCCCGTTTTTGTGCAAAATTGCCAAAAGGGATGAATCGCATCTATGCGGATCCTGCCTGAACGGCAGAATCCACCTTATTGTAACTCCATCATCATTTTAAACAATTTAACCGTTGATTACAATAGAAACAATAAACAAATTTCTTAATATTTCCTTAACTTTTTTTATACATTTTTGAAAAGTTCTCTCCATTTAAACAGGATAATGCCTGCGATAAAAATAACTACGCCGGCCAGTTTCATCCAGTCAAAGCCCGCTTTCTTTGAGCCGAACCAGCCAAACAGCTCCACCAGATAAGCGGCGATCAGCTGTGCCGCGATAATAAACAGGACGGCTCTTGCCGGTCCTAAGCGCTCCATCCCGAAAATGACAGTATAGGTGATAAAGGCGCCCATGACGCCGCCGAGCAGCATATACCACGGCTTGACATGGAACAGTCCGGCAAAGCTGCTGTCCCGTTCTGTCAACAGCCATGCGGCAAGGCAGACGATCAGCGCCGTTGCCTGGACAAAAGAAGCGGAGACCCAGATGCTGGTCTGTTTTGTTACCTGTGTATTAAAAATCCCCTGAAGGCTCATTAAGATGCCAGAGAGGATTGAGACGATCATTCCAAACATAAAAAAGCTCCTTTTTTGCCTGAATTGACGCAAAAGGAGTTTTCCGCAAAGGGAGAAATCCTGGCATACGGACTACGGAAATCTCCTTTTGCATCTTCTTTTACTATTTCCCATTTTCTCTAAAATATGCAAATATTTTATCAAGAATTCCGGCACATTCGTCAATATGGCCTTTTTCAATCACAAGCGGCGGCACAAAACGTATTACATTTGAACCGGCGGCGATCAGGATCAAATTATTTTCAAGCGCTTTTGCGACTACGTCAGAATTTTTGACGGTCACTTCCATGCCGAGCATAAGCCCCTTGCCGCGGATATCCGTAATAAATTCCGGATATCTCTTTTGCAGCGACTGCAGCGTTTCTAAAAGATAGGGCGCAGCTTTGGCGACATGTCCCAGGATGTCTTTTTCTTTATATAATTCAAATACTTTACAGACTGCGGCCGCGGCGAGCGGATTGCCGCCGTAGGTCGTGCCGTGGTCGCCGGGGACCATGGCTTTGGCAAATTTTTCTGACGCGACAAAGGCGCCGACAGGCATCCCGCAGCCGAGCGCTTTGGCGCAGGTAAGAATGTCTGGTTTGATCCCATAATATTCATAGGCAAACAGTTTTCCTGTCCTTCCCATGCCGCATTGGATTTCGTCCAGGATCAGCGCGATCTCTTTTTCATCGCAGAGCGCGCGAAGCCCTCTGATAAATTCGTCAGAAGCCGGATAAATACCGCCTTCGCCCTGCAGGGTTTCTAAGATGATCGCACAGGTGTCCTCTGTTACCAGAGATTTTACGCTGTCTAAATCGTTATACTTTGCGAATGACACGCCGCCGATCAGCGGCTCGAACGGTTCTCTGTAATGGGCTGTCCCGGTCACAGAGACAGCGCCCATTGTCCGGCCGTGAAAGGAATGTTCCATCGCAATGATCTCGCCCTTACTCTGTTTGTTTTTGTTATATGCATATTTTCTTGCGAGTTTTAGCGCTCCCTCGATCGCCTCTGCTCCGCTGTTTGTAAAAAATACCCGGTCAAGCCCCACCGCTTCTGCAAGATAGCCTGCCGCTTTGACAGCGGGTTCTGTGTAATAGAGATTTGATACGTGGATCAGCTTGTCAATCTGCTCTTTTAGCGCCTGTCTGTACTCCTCACAACTGTAGCCAAGCGCCGACACAGCAATCCCGGCGCCCATGTCCAGATATCTTTTGCCATTTTCATCTATTAAATAAACGTCTTCTCCTTTAACAAAAGTAACGCTTCGGTTATAGGTATGTATAAAATGTCTCTCTTTTTCTGTATTCATGTCCGCATCCTTTCTTTTTTCCATCTCTGGCGCATTTTGCGTTTTAATGCTTCCTATATGGAAGTTTTGTTTTATCTCTCATTGCTGTACGGCTCGCTGTCGTCGCCCATGATCGCCGTGCCAATCCCTCGTTTGGTAAAGAACTCAAGCAACAGGCAGTGTTCTCTGCGCCCGTCCAGTATATGAACGCGGTTTACGCCGGAGTTGACGGCATGGATGCAATTATTTACCTTTGGGAGCATCCCGCCGCTGATAACACCGCTTTCAATCAGTTTATTTGCCTCGATCAGATTTAAAAATGGGATCAGAGAATCAGGGTCGCCGGGATTCATGCAGACGCCTTCGACATCGGTCAGGAAAGCGAGCTTTTCTGCGCGTATGGCGCTTGCCACGGCACATGCCGCATCATCTGCATTGATATTATAAGTCTCTCCCTCCCGGTCCATGCCGACCGGGGCGATGATCGGAATATAGTCGTTGGCAAGCAGCGTCTCTAAGATGTCTGTATTGACATGCGAGATATCTCCTACGTAACCGATATCCCTGCCGTCCGGCATCTTTTTATCCACCTGCAGCATCCCGCCGTCCTTTCCACAGATGCCGATCGCTTTTACCCCGAGTTTCTCTACCATCTGCACCAGATTTTTATTGACGCGGTTTAACACCATCTCCGCCACTTCCATTGTCTCTTTGTCTGTAACCCGGAATCCGTTGATAAATTCGGACTCTTTTCCGATTTTTCCAAGCCAGCCGCTGATTTCCTTGCCGCCGCCGTGGACTATGACCGGCTGCATCCCAACCAGCTTTAGCAGGGCGACGTCTTTGATCACGCTTTCTTCCAGATTTTTGTCAAGCATGGCGCTCCCACCGTATTTGACAACTACGATCTTATTATTAAAATCCCTGATATAGGGAAGCGCCTCGATCAGAGTCTCTGCCTTGCCTGTAATCTGTTCCATATACTTCTGACGTTCTTCTGCACTCATAATTAACCTCGTTTCTGCTGTTCGTAAGCTAGATCAGTATAGAAATTTTCATCTCGGTTATCTATTATACGTCGCAGAGTATAAATATGCAAGAGGATTTAAAAAAATCTCCTGCTATTTTGACCTTTTTTCAAAAATATATTTTATAATCTGCCGTTTTTTGAATGTTTTTCTGTGACAGGCAAGGCGGGAGACAGACGAGGGGAATGAATAATTATACAGAATTTCGAATAATTATTAATAAAATGTAAAAAAGGATTGCAATTCCCGTCAATTCTGCTTATACTAGGAAAAGAAGTGTTTTTACATATGCTTTTTCACCGGATTGCCGTCTTCGCGCGCCTGGCACAATCCGGTTTTTCAAAGGGGCGCAGAAATGGAGATTATTATTATGAAGGAAAAAGTAATTTTAGCGTATTCCGGCGGATTGGACACAACAGCGATCATTCCATGGCTGAAGGAAAATTTTGACTATGAAGTAGTCTGCGTCTGCATCGACGTAGGACAGGAAAGCGAGCTTGACGGTCTGGAGGAGCGCGCCAAGGCGTGTGGCGCCGCCAAACTCTATATTGAAGACGTCACGGATGAATTTTGCGATGATTATATTGTTCCATGCGTACAGGCAAATGCAATTTATGAGAATAAATATCTTCTCGGGACTTCAATGGCGCGTCCGCTGATTGCAAAAAGGCTGGTAGAGATCGCGCGCAAGGAAGGCGCCGCTGCGATCTGCCACGGCGCGACAGGCAAAGGAAACGATCAGGTTCGTTTTGAATTGGGGATTAAGGCGCTGGCGCCGGATCTAAAGATCATTGCCGCATGGAGAAACCCGCTCTGGACAATGGATTCCCGCGAATCAGAGATTGAATATTGCAGACAGCATGGCATCAACCTTCCGTTCTCCGCAGACAACAGCTATAGCCGTGACAGAAACCTCTGGCATATCAGCCATGAGGGGCTGGAGTTAGAAGATCCGTCAAATGCACCGGACTACGATCATCTCCTCGTGCTTGGCGTTACGCCGGAGAAAGCGCCGGATGAGGGCGAAATTGTAACGATGACTTTTGAAAAAGGCGTGCCAAAATCTGTCAACGGAAAGGAAATGAAAGTTTCTGACATTATCCGTACATTGAACAAATTGGGCGGCAAGCATGGGATTGGCATCATTGATATTGTAGAAAACCGTGTTGTTGGAATGAAATCGCGCGGCGTTTATGAGACACCGGGCGGGACAATCCTGATGGAAGCACACCAGCAGTTAGAGGAATTGATCCTTGACCGCGACACCTATACGGCCAAGAAAGACATGGGCAATAAGTTTGCAGATATCGTCTACGAGGGCAAGTGGTTTACTCCTCTCCGCGAGGCAGAGCAGGCATTTATTGAATCTACTCAGAAATATGTGACCGGCGAGGTGAAATTTAAACTATACAAGGGAAATATCATCAAGATGGGGACCACTTCTCCGCATTCTCTTTACAGTGAATCAATCGCTTCCTTTACAACAGGCGATTTGTATGATCATAAAGATGCAGAGGGATTTATCAATCTCTTTGGGCTGTCGTCAAAAGTCCGCGCCATGAAACAAGGGGCTTTCGTAGAATTAAACGATAAATAAGACCGGGTTTTGAAAATAGAAAAACAGTTCTTTATCAGGGCAGCGTTGGTACGCTGCCCTGAAGATTTTGCATTACTCTGGATACCGGAAGCCCTACTACGTTGTAATAGTCTCCGTGGATCTCTTTGATATGTTCTGCAAAGCGCCCCTGGATTCCATAGGCGCCCGCTTTATCCATCGGTTCGCCGGTGGCGATATAATCCCGGATCTGCTGTCTTGTCATAGGGAATACGGCTACGTCTGTTTTTACGTGGAATTGTTTTGTGTGGCAAATGTTGTTTTTGACTGAAAGGATTGCCACGCCGGAATAAACCTGATGAGAAGTACCCTGCAAAAAAGAAAGCATCCGAAAGGCATCTTCTTCATCTTCTGGTTTTCCAAGGACAGTTTTTCCTTTTGCGACAAGGGTGTCGGCGCCAATTATGATATAGTCCGTTTTTTGGGACAGATCGTGGAATGCCTCTCCTTCCGGTAACTGTCCTTTTTTGATTTTGTGATATACGTCCTCCGCTTTTTGCAGCGCAAGGGATTCTACCAGAAGGGAAGGCTCTGTTTCTGTTCTGGTCTCTTCACAGCTACTGGGGATCACGATAAATTCTAATCCGACCTGTTTTAATAATTCCCTGCGCCGCGGCGACGCAGAAGCTAAAATAATAGTATCTTTTTTCATCTTTGTGTTCCTCTCCCTCTTTTGCCCTGGCGATTGGTAGTTGCTGTTTTCATAAGGAACAGCAAGTTTTATCTGGCATCCTCTTTTGTCCAGGCAGATTGGTAGTTGCTGTTTTAATGAGGCGTTACAAACTTTTCCCTGAGAAGGGAAGGCTCTGCCTCGATATGGGCGTAATCGTTAAAACGGTCAAGAAAAAAGGCGTGTTTTTCTCTGTCAAAATGGATTTTTGTAATGCTGCAGTTTTCCAGCGAAGTACCAAACTGGAGACGTCTTCCAAAGTCGCCTCCAAACAGCGCGCACAAAAGGATCCGGATCACTCCGCCGTGGCACACTACCGCAATATTTTCCCAGTCTCCCGCAATCCATTCTCTGACAACAGGCATTACCCTGGCGAGTACCAGAGCGCTGTTTTCCCCCTGGGGATACCACATATCCTGCGGCGGGACAAAAAATTCACCGACATAAGAGTTTACTTTGTCAAGCGCCGTCCCTCTCTGGCGGTTTTCCGGATTTTGGAATAATTTTAATTGTTTTTCGTAATAATCCCGGTAAAAGTCTTTGACATACCGGTCCTCTTTCCCCGTCAGGCTGCCAAAGTCAATCTCTGCCAGCCCTTCCCGCACCTGGATGTTATCGAGGAGCTTTTTGTTTTTGCCAAAGGCGATCTGCGCAGTCTCTACCGCGCGGATTAAATGGCTGGTATATAATATGTCCACTGGATAATGTTCCATGCGTCCTGCCAGCAGCTCTGCCTGTCTTCTCCCCTCTTTTGACAGAGGGACATTGACATTGCAGTCTGTGCTGTTCTGTCTTCCGTGCCGTATCAGATAAAAATTCATGTTTCCTCACATTCTGCCGTTTGAAACGGTCTGTATTGTATCGGCGGTCATTGTCGCGCCTCGTGGAATGGGAATGGCGAATCCCTGGCGGTCATTGTCGCGCCTCGTAGGATGGCAAAGCCCTGGCGGTCATTGTCACACTTCAGGGGATGGAGAAGCCTCGGCCGTCGTATCCTGCGTCTTTTTGTCTTTGCCTTTTTTCTTCTTTTTTGGTTTCTTTTTTGCAACCTCGTCTAAGATTGTCCGATAAGATACCGAAGACAACGGAATGATTTTTTCCTGAAACAGAGCGTCGTCATATAGCGCTCCATTTTGCGGCTGGTCTTTTTTTAACTTTTCATAAATTGTCTTTCGGTTGATATATTCGTTACCGTTTAATTTTCTGTCTATGGCAGCGTAGAGGCAGAATCCGTCCAGCCAGTTCTGCTGGACGTCGTCCCAGCTGTCGAACTGTTTTTTTAGTTTTACTGCGGCGGGCTCGATCAATGCCTGCGCCTCTTCCAGCGTGATATAATCTGCAATATGCCCCCATTGCGCCAGATGGGAGATCCGGCACATATCCCATGCCAGAAGCCCCCGTTTTCCCCAGACCTTCCAGTTATATTTTACTTCCTTGTAGTGGATGAGCAGTTCGCCGGAAAGCTGTTTTAGGGCTGTTTTTAACTTTTTGGGCGGCATGGCGGCCATGTCCTTTGCCTCTTCTAAAAATGCGGCGCGGTCGCCGGTATCTAATAATTTCTTGATCTGTTTTAGCAGGTCTTTTCTGCTGTTGATATTCCAGCTTGCCGAAAGGACGTCAATAGCTCCTTTTTTGTTATTTTCATTTTCCTCATATCCGCCGAAATAATAGGGATTTCCGTCATTGATATACAACAGCACAGAACCCATCGCTCTCCCCCAGTGCCCCAGGTTTGAAGCACTGTCTTCATGGAAGTCGGGGATTTCTTCCGTAGGCGTCGGCGATGCCTGCGGCCTTACAGACGCTTCCTTTTTGGAACAGCCTGTGAAAAAGGATGTGACAGACAGGGCAAGTGCGGTTACAATGGCAATCGCAAAATAATTATGTCTTTTCATAGTGAATCTCCATTCCGCCGCCTGAAAAAAACGGCATAAGCAATGTAGTGTGCAGGTTAGAAATTTTCAGGCCGTATTTTCCAGCCAAAATTTCTTATACAGTTTGAATATAATCTAAAACGGTAGTCAGCTCTGTTCCCTCTGACGGTGCGTCCGCTACTCTCTCTTTCCTGCCGTCAGGGAAAACCTGCATCAGGCTGCTGCCCTCTTCCGGTTTTCCTGTCAGGATCGCATAATACCAGCTTTCTTCTTTTTCGCTGTTCCAGCCAATGATACAGCTGGAACAGATACCGGGCTGCAAATTCTTTTTTGGCATTCCAATCTGCAGCAGGACAAGTTCTTCGCTGATGTTTAGGCTCATCACTTCAAATTCTTCCGCAGTATAAGGACATGCGAGCTCGCCGTCATAGACTTGCTCATATAATTCTTTGATATAGTTTCCGCGCTGAGCCGTCATATTATCAATAAACTCCTGCTTTTTTTCAAAAAGTGTCTTTGGGAGAAAGTCGGATTCCATTTTCTGCCTGGCCAGAAAATGGTACTGCTCGGCAGTGACCTGTATGGTCTGCGGCTGATTTTGGGAGTCCGCATGGTTTCTCTGTACTATGATATTATGCGTAAAGGCATTGACAACAATTCCTTCAATGTTTGGATTGTCATTTAAAATCTGCGTGCAGGTTTTAAATGGCAGGGTAAGGGTAAGCGGAAATTTAGGCGCCTTTGCATTTTTCTTCATCTCTTTTTCTGAAGTAAAGACAGGAAGGTAATTTTTGCCGCTTTTATCGTTCAAAAGACAGGGCTGCGGATGGACTCCTTCCGGGACGTCCTGCTGTTTTCCGATATTGTCCATCAGCTTTTTGATCAATTCCGGACTGGTGTTTTTGGGAAGGACGGCAGGCATCAGGACTTTTTCCTGCATGAGCGCTTCCATAAACTCATTTTGATATCCGCCCGGTTTTTCTGTCATCATTTTTTGGATTAATTCTTCTACTCGGTTTTGTGCCATATAAGCCTCCATTCTTTATTGATCCCATTGAAACAGCTGTTTCATTTTCTGTTTATCTGTATCGCTGTAATAACCATATTGCAGCAATTCATATTCATTGAACAGTTTTTTTACTTCGTCCGGCTCGTCTTTTCCATAGTTGTGCCAGACGGCGTTGTTGTCCATATAGCCGTTGACGTTCATAACCGGTATTTTTCTGGAAATCTTTCCAATATACTGGTTATACAGCGGCAGTGCGATCCCGGCCTGTTTTAATAGCAGGTTTTCCAGATAATTATTGCTTAATATTACGTCCTGCCCTTCGTCGATATCATAATTGGCCCATATGACAAATGGCGTGATATAGCGTTTCTGGATATCTTCAAAGCTCCATTCGCTCTGGCTGCTCCCAAACAGTTCCTCGTAAAACTCAGTCTCAATGGAGGGCTGGTGGTCGCCAAACATGCAGATGATGGTCGGCTCTTTCTGTTCTTTGAAATAGTCGATCAGGTATTCAAACGCTTCGTCTGACACTTTGGTCGCGGAGAGAAACTCCCTGGCCTCTTCGTAGTACGCCCCTTTGACATAGACCGGATCGTCCCACTTGGTATTTGTCAGATAGCCGCCGTGGTTCTGGATCGTCATGTCAAAGACAAACAGAGGCGTCCCCTTCTTTTTCTTCTCATAGAGCTCGATCACCTTTTTGTAGCTCTCCTTGTCGCTGATGTAGCGGACATACTCCGGATTTTTAAAGTCCTCGATCGTGATAAAATCGTCAAAGCGCATACTCTCATATGTCTTGATGCGGTTCCAGTTGGCCCCACTGCTGGGATGCACCGCTAACGTCTGATAGCCAAGGTCTTTTAAGTAATATGCCATGGAAAAGGTCGACTCATGCATGAACTGCTGGTATACGTTGCAGCCGCTTGGGAAAAATTTCAGGCTGTTGCCTGTCATCGCCTCAAATTCGGAATTGCTGGTGCCTGCGCCATAGATGGAAACATAGTCCTTGCCATAGATGGTATTTTCTTCCATGCTGTGCAGAAATTCTAACGGGTCCCGGTTGTAATTGGTCGTTCCGATCAGGTCGTAGTCCGCCAGGCTCTCATTCATGATCAGGATGATATTGGGCTTTGCGCCGTTTAAGGTGCGGACGCTTCCAAAATCCCGATTG
>CANQCD010000092.1 GCA_947589455.1 uncultured Lachnospiraceae bacterium
TCAATCGTATATGTACCGTCGTCTGACATCATGTTGGACCATGCCACCGGAATACGGATACTGTCAAATCCCGCCTGTTTTAAAGCTGCAAGCATCCCCTTCGTAGTCACTGGCTGTCCCCAGAGCGTCTCAAACTCTCCGGCTGTCGTAAAGTCTTTTGTCTGTTCTTTCGATCCGCAGCTCTCCATTGTATTTCCGAGGTTCCAGCCCTGTCCCATGTTGACCATCAGCTGCGCTGCCGTCAGATCTTTATCCATCACGCCGTCGTCATACATGGTGCGGCTGTTTTTGGATTTTCCATAGCTGTCAGCATATGGGATTGGCGTTGTTTTCGGTCTCTCTGTGACGCCCGGATAAAAGGTGGCCATCGGCTCCGGCGTCCATTTCGCTGCAGTATGCTTGGCGGCGTCTGAAACGGAACGTCTGACGTTTGCAGAAAACCGATCTGCCGCCAAAGCATTTGTCTGCGGTATCATACCCGAAAAAATGCTGCCAAATAGCAATACAATCAATAATAAAATAGAAAGCCTTTTTTTGTTCTTTTCTGCCATAATCGTGCACTCCTTTTCGTTTTACCCAAACCAGATATTTACAAACCGCAATGTACTGCATTGAAATGTAAGCAACCCATTTTACTTTACCCAAACCAGATATTTACAAACCGCAATGTACTGCATTGAAATGCAAGCAACTCTTTTTACTTTACCTAAGCCGCTTTCTTTCGCAGATTTTACCGATTATCAAAGCAATTCTCTTTTAATCGATACCTCCGGATCGTACAGCAAATCCACTTCTCGCATCCCTATTCCTCTTCAGCTCTAAACTCTTTAAGTTGATTTCCGGTGCAATCTTTCGATTCTAATATATTCTCTGGAGCCAGAACCGATGTTGATATCTGATTATTAGCACAAAGCAAATGTATCAGACAATCATTCTTTTCCCGATCTAATATAAATAGCCGGTTATTGCTGCAATCCAGATAATTCAGGTTGATATTTTCTGTCAAAATAAGCTCTGATAATTTATTTCCCTCACACTCCAAAGCTGTCAGCTCCGGATTATTCGTAACATCTGACACAGTAAGCCGATTGTTAAAACAATCTAATCCTGTTAATGCCGTGTTATTGGAAACATCCACCGTCCGCAGATTGTTACCAGAATAATCCAAACCTATTAATATGACATTGGAATCACACCATAAATTCTCTTTTTGCAAAAGCACATTTTTTGAGACGTCCAATACCGTCAGCTTATTTCCCCAGCAATTTAAGCTGCTCAAATTAACATTGAAAGACACATCCAATTCTTTTATTGCATTATCAGAGCAATTCAGCCAATTTAAGGAAACGTTTTTTGTCACATCCAATGAAGATAACCTGTTATAATTACAATATAGCTGCAGCAAATTAACATTCGAAGTTACATCCAGTTTATCTAATAAATTTCCAGAGCAATTTAAAACTTCCAGTGCGGTATTTTTAGAAACATTTAATTTTTTAATATTGTTTTCATCGCACCATAGTTCTTTCAGCAATCTGTTTTTTGATATGTCTAAGGACTCTAATTGATTGCCACTGCAATACAGAGAAACCAACGCCGCATTATTTGAAACATTAATATTTGTCAAAGCATTTCTATCTCCAGGCGTTTCCGGCGAATCGTAATCCCAGGCATTACACTCAAATTCTTCCAGTTCCGAAAATGGCTGTAAAGAGATCGCGCCCGTCAAGCCTTTCCCTGACCAGGAAATTTTTTGGAGCGTTCCGTCATTATTCCATGTATATTCACTACTGCTCAGATCTTCACTGACAGTTGCACCAGCCGCTTTTTGACTGGCAATTATAATCTCTAACGCTTCCTCATCCGTTGCATCTTGGGGAATATTGACGCTGTCCGTTGGCGTTGGCTTATGGGTCGGCTGGGTAGTTTGTGTTGGTTTATGGGTCGGCTGAGTAGTTTGCGTCGGCTCATGAGTCGGCTGGGTAGTTTGCGTCGGTTTATGGGTCGGCTGGGTAGTTTGCGTTGGTTTATGGGTCGGCTGGGTAGTTTGCGTCGGCTTATGGGTCGGCTGGGTAGTTTGCGTTGGCTTATTGGTCGGCCGAATGGCTGGCGCATAGGTCGGCTGAATGGCTGGCGCATAGGTCGGCTGAATGACCGGCGCATAGGTCGGCTGAATGGCCGGCGCTACCGTTCCTAACGGCATAGGGCTGCCGGTTGGCGTTGCAACCGGCGTCCCTGTTGTTATCGGCTTCTCTGTTGATTTTGTTTTTGTTTTCGCTGCTTTCACTGTTACCTTGCAGTTAAATTTCTTCTTTCCCACCTTAGCTGTAATAACTGCCTTGCCGGCTTTCTTTGCCGTCACTTTTCCACTTTTAGAAACTGCAGCTATCCTCTTCTTGCTGGATTTCCAGGTGACTTTTTGCTTTTTCTTTATCCCTCTGATTTTTAACCTTTTTGACTGGCCAGCCTTTAACACTAATTTCTTCACACTAATAGAAAGTTTCTTTGCCGCAGAAGCTTTCCTATCCGGCAGGATACCGCCGGAAATAACCAATGCGGCTGATAATAAAACTGCTATTCCCTTTCTGTCTCTACTTGTTATCATATTCTGCTCCTTTCACTAATGCGTTAATGTTCAGGCAGTCAGCCAAACAATGCAAAATAGTACGCCTTGCGTGCGGTCTGAACAATAACCATAACAAAATCTATTTCACCCCCGCGCTTTTTACGCTGCTCATCCGATAAAAAACATTACCTCACTTTTCCCGCTTTCTTTGTCGACCACTTGCCATATACCGTCTTTGAGCCAATCTTTTTATACGCTCTCACCTGAAAATAATATTTCTTTTTCTTCAGTTTTTTGATCGTCTTTGTCGTTTTGCCTTTTACCTTTACCATCTTAACTGACTTTTTAAATTTGCTATTGGTAGAATAGCGGATTTGATAGCCGGTTGCATCGGACACAGAATACCAGCTGACAGTAGCTTTTCTCCTGCTTGTCGTCCCCCAGATAGTCGGCTGTCCAAGTTTTAGCTTTGCCGTATAATTATCTTTATACGACTTCCCACACTTCGTACATTTGTGCAAAGTGTATCCCTTTTTCAAATAAGTCGGCGACACTTCACTCTCTTCATAATCATGCTCGCAGTTTGACGTGCTTAATTCCTCGAGAGAAAAACGATATGTTCCGGTAGATTTATCACCATTTATCTGCATATAGTACGTCCCGCTGCTCAATACAAAATTATGCTTGTCGGTTCGGTATCCTACATCGCTGTTCCATTCATTGTCATTTGTATTCCAGATTTCCTTTCCTGCGGTATCAAAAACTGTGATACAATAGTATTTCATATATGATGTAATATTTACCACCACTGTTTTATCTGAGTTTACCTCAAACTGATATGTGTCAAAATCATCGTTAATTGATATCTGACCGATATATGATGTATTCCATGAAATTTTTTTTGCTGTTGCAAACGAATTATTATCTTCGGCAAGCGATGTGTTGGAAGCGGTAAACTTAGTATTCACTGTATATTTCCCGGTAGATTTACTACCTGTACCCCAGCAATAGCCAGTTATCTTCATATAATAATTCCCTGCTTCTAAGTACAGATCATAGGTATCTTTCCGATATCCAACGGAACTTGTCCATTCATTTTCATCTGTATACCAAATCTCTGTTCCATCAGAATTATATAAATAAATACAATAATACCGCATATATGATGTGATATCTAATGATACGCAGCCAGCCTCATCTAACGAAAACTGAAACATATCATAATCATCATTTTCAGAAATCTGGCCAGTAATCGTATTTCCAAGGGTAACTTTATTTGCGTCAGCATAAGAATTATCGCTTTCTTTATTTGTCACTCCTGAATCTTTAAAAGATGTACTGCATTCATAGCTTCCAACTGATTTATTACTTGTACCCCAGTAATAGCCAGTTATCTTCATAGAATAGCTTCCCTGTTCTAAGTACAGATCATAGGTATCTGACCGATATCCAACGGAACTGATATACTCATTTTCATTTGTATACCAAATTTCTTCTCCATCAGAATTATATAGATAAATACAATAATACTGCATATATGATGTGATATTAAGCGTTACACATCCAGCGCTTCCCAGCGTGAATTTATAATAGTCTAAATCGTCTGTTTCGGTGATGCTTCCCTTAATCGTATCTCCCATTGTCACTGCATTCGCCGTAGCAGTTGTATCGTCTGATGCAGAGTCTGTGACTGTTGCCGCCGATGCACTTTGAGGCAATGCCATCCCCGCCCACAGTATTCCGATTATTAATAAGAAACAACGTAATGTTTTATTCTTCATATTTCATTCCTTCCTTTCTATGACTTTTCTCTCTGCCACTATATTCTTCCCACCTGTTTTTTCCTAAGCGTCTTTATCAAGATCAGACGCTGCTCAAACGCTGTCAGCCATCCCCCAGATACCTTCCACAACGGCATCCCCCTGTCTAAAAATCATTTATTTCTGAATATGTATGCTCTTGCTGTACACTTTCTTTTTATAAATGGAAACATAACTCTTATATTTTACCTTTGCTGCTCCAACCAGCTTAACAGTAACCGCTTTTAATGACAAAAACATATTTTTGATACTCTTTATTGTCAGGCTTGCGCTTTTTACTGTAACCTTTTTTAAACTTGTACATCCGGTAAAGCAATTTGGACCTACATTGACCAGCCTTGGCGGCAGTACGACTACTTTCAGGGATGCACATCCATAAAAAGCACGTTTTTCTATCGTTGTGACATTACTTCCGATAACTACGTTTTTCACCGTTGTATTATCCTTAAATGCATATGATGAAATCTTGGTGACTTTGTATGCCTCGCCGCTAATCTCTATTGAACCCGGAATCGTGATCTTCGCAGAGACAGATTGTGTCTCCATATATTCCACTGTTCTGGTCTCTGTGTTGGTGATACGGTACATCGTATCCCCCTTCATCACCCTGTCCCCTTTTCTGAGGTTAATCCCAGGCTGACTGTTTACTGCTGCCTCTTCTTTTTCTGTTACTGTTCCAGCCGCTGAAGCGATATTTATATTATTTGATAATACAAGCGACAGCGCCAAAACCATTGTGATAAGTTTTTTCATGTCAATTCCTCCTTGCTGCATATTATTATTTTTATCTCCGGTGGGATGCCGCCGGGAAGCTGCTAATTTTGTCAGAACCTGCTCTTTGAAAGCAAGCGGTTCTCAGCTTAACAATAAGATTTCCGCGCCTTCTGCCAAGAGCAGCCTGGTTCCCCTCGACGCATTGATGCTCTGTCCCTGCGCGAGACGGATCACATTTCCCTCCCGCCCGGAAAGCATCATGCCGTTTCCGGAATAGCAGACAATCTGATAATTGCCCGCGCGGTCATTATATTGCACTGTACAATGTTTCCTGCTGACTTTCTTATTCGCCAGGATCAGCTGGCAAATCGAAGGATCTCTCCCTATTGCAATCAATTCGCCGCCGGAGAGCGCGATCTCAGCTCCCCGCAAAGCGCCCGCCACGCCGTATAATTTCCCCGGCGTGCGCTGAAATGCCGCAGCGTTTTGCCGTGTGCCGGGCGGCACAAATGCTCCATCCGCTGCCCCGGAACCAGTCATCGGAATCGCAGAAATGGAATGCGAGGTATTTCCTCCGACTGCTCCGGAACCATACATCGGATTTGCCGCATTTCGTGGCGCGATATTTCCTCCGGCCGCTCCGGAGCCGTACATTGGATTTGCCGCATTTCGTGGCGCGATATTTCCTCCAGCCGCTCCGGAGCCGTACATCGGATTTGCCGCACCCGGCGGCGCGATATTTTCATCAGCTATCGCAGAATCAAGCAGCAGTTCCTGCCGGCCGCCGGTTTGCCGCAGCACACCCGCCTGCGATCTCACGCCCCTGCCGACCGCCGCCAACGCAGAAGGCGCCGCTTTCTGGAGACAGCACCAGACCGTCCATGCGAGAAGCAGGATGGATACAAAGAACCAATAATAAAATCCGACGCTGTGAAACTTAAACAGCATTCCCCGGAGCATTCCTGCCACAAGTTTTGCAGTCGTCTGCGCAAGAGTGGAGAAGCTGTCTCCCACATCGCCAAGCATATCGCTCAAGGAACCGATCTCATTGTTAATCTTTGTAGGTACGTATCCAAAAATGACGATCAGATAGACAAGATTCAGTCCATTTATCACCCATACCCCCGCAAGCGCAAATATCTTATGCAGTTTCTTAAAATAGACGGCAGCAAGCGCGCCCAAAACACAGAGGTTCAGGATGGTAATCCCCCAGAGAAAGAGGCGCAGCCCGCCATAATACCGGGAAATCTTCTGGAACACAATATTATCCTCCAGCCTTCTCATCCCTTTCTCTATATCTTCATAATCATCTTCATCAAAGGTTCCCCCATTTGCCCTGACATATTGATATCCCCAATCCGTGACGATGCCGCTCAGCGACTTTGTCATGATCCGGAACATACTGATACGAGGGTTGCAGCCATTTTCTCTCAGCTCTTCCCCTGGATTCATGTCACTCGGCATTTGATCCTCGATCAATTCTGCCAGCGCATCCTTGTCCATGCTTTTCAGAAAATCTCCGCCCTCCTCCGGCGCCAGCTCCTCCAGATGATTCGAGACGAAGCTTGCCATCCAGCTCCTCAAATCCACATCCAATGAAAACCAGGGCAAAAATATAGATATCATCAGCAATGCAGCCAGGGCAAACCCTGTGATCGTCTGTACTTTTGTTGCATTTCTTGAAATCATAAAGCTGCCTCCCCTCTCTTTTTGTTGTCGTTTTCTGTTATCCTTTTCTGCGTCATTCCTTATCGAAGGAAACGGAATTGCACTGTAAATCACTTTCTGCTATCCTTTTCTGCGCCATTCCTTATCGAAGGAAACGAGATTGCACTGCAAATCACTTCCTGTTATCCTTTTCTGCGTCATTCCTTATCGAAAGAAACGAGATTGCACTGTAAATCACTTTCTGTTATCCTTTTCTGCACCATTCCTTATCCTGGATTGAATCATAATATCGCTGGATTGGAACAATCTCCCCATTGCGTATCGCAAATACTTCCCATATCACGCCTTTTTGGTTTTTCGGCACGTAGAACGTCTTTTCCAGTCCCCGGTTCGTATAGACGCGGACTGTCGCCCCGGACTCTGACAATGCCGTGCTCCGAACCTCATTTGAACTGCAGTGGGTATAATCCGCCACATAATATTTATAGACGCCCCGCTGCAGATTTGTGATCGTCACCGTCTCCGGCCCATATCCGTCCATATCGTCTATATCGAGGTTTGCGCCGTAGATTTCTTTATTGTAATAGCATACCTGTTCCCCCGAAGGAGTAAACAAATGAGAATCCTCGTCATTTGGCGACGCTCCCCAATCTAAGATAATGCGCATCTCATCTCCCGCAAGCTGCGGCGTCATCAGGATTGTAAACGTATCCTCCGTCCTGCTGCTCAAAAAGACATTCCGATATTCCGTCATATAGCCGCTGCACGCAGATTCCACCGTATACATTCCAGAGGGGAGCGATTTGCTGACGCTGCCCTGGAACCTATCTGTCACTGCATATTCCACCACCTCGCCGCTGTAATTATTGCCGCCCCTGCGGAAAGAAATCTCCGCGCCTGCGACGTACGCTTCTGACGAAGAGCGGTTTTTCGTCGCATCCAGAAACTGGAAATGATAGCTGTTTTCTCCCTTTTCCTCCGTCAGATAGACCGTATCCTGATCTACCCCCAGAGAATCGGAATCCAATTCAATATTGTAGAGGGTTTCACTCGCAGACTTATCTTCCGTCTGATAGTCCATGTGGTAAACTCCCTTTTGCGAAGGGACATAGACTTCATAATACCCGGATTCATTTGTTTTCCCTTCATAGACGCCGCAGTCATACGTATCAGAGTGCAGCGCCACATTGACGTCTGACAGCGGATTGCCATCTTCATTGCTGACCTGTCCGCGTATCGCGCTGATCCCCTCATACTCTTCCATTTTCCGCAGCGTATTATATGCCGCGTTGATCATGGAAGCTTCCCTCTGCAAAAACTGTTTTTTCTTTTTCTGTGTCAGCTGCCGATACTGTTTTATATTATTCCAGCCGGTGCTGCGAAGGCGTTTTTCTTCCTTTTCGTTCCTCGCGTAGTTGGTGATATGCTGGCTCTCGGTGATGATCCGCCAGTTTACCAGCGTATCGTTGTCAAAGAGGTAGCGCTCTCCGGCTATTTCTGCATTCGCATAGTTGGGCAGATAATTCTCATCCTCATAAGACAGGATAAAATTCAGCTTCTTCCCATTTGTATAATAATATTCCGAGATGTACAGCTGGCTGTCGTCATGCTCGATGCCCACGATCTTATTGATCTTTTTGCTGTCCGGATTCCGGTACACCTCATACTCCATGACATTTCCTGTCCTGGCGTTGATAAACTGCTTCCGCTCGATCACATAGTCGTTGATCTGCCCGCCGCCTTTTATCCCTTCTACATCTTCCAGACGGTAAAACAGCCCGGAATCCCAGCTTTTCCCTTTCGTCTTTTTGGAAGGCTGGTAATTGTCCTCTTCCACATCAATCTTGCTTTCCATTCCGTTTTTATTACAGACGGACACTGTGCCGTCCTTCATCTTCTTATCTGACGTGCGCACTGCGTTATAATCCGCCACTTTATTTTTAAAATCTTTCTGTTCTGAAGCAGAACTGATCTGACAAGTCGCCGCGATCTTTTTGTCCTTTTTGCTCTTTGCCGTCAGCCGGGATGAAACATTGTAGTCCTGGATGGCGACCATGCCGTTAGAACCCACCTCAACCTCCGGGGAATCGGCAGACCACACGATCTGATCCTTCCCAATATTCATGCGCTCCAGATAATCATTCATATCCTGCGCGCATTTGACGGATAACGAATACTTTTTATCCTTAAACTTCAAAGAAACTTCTTTCTCCTGTTTTTTATCCTGGTCTGTAGAATCCTTGCCGCCGCCCGGCGTCCAAAAAACATAAAACAGCATTGCAGCCGTAATGATAACGCTAATCGCGGCGGCGCTGATGACCTCCAGCGCTATATTTCTGCCCGACTTCTTTCCGCCCATCATGATCCCCTTTCCATATCTCAACCAAAACCATCGTTTCACAGCAGCCAAAGCCGCTGTTCCACAGCCAAATCTCCCACTTCACATCAGCCGAAGCCGCTGCTCCACAGCCAAATCTTTCGCTTCACAGCAGCCAAAGCCGCTGCTCCACAGCCAAATCTTCCACTTCACAGCAGCCAAAGCCGCTATTCCACAGCCAAATCTTTCGCTTCACAGCAACCGAAACTGCTGTTTTACGCTGCCCAAAAAGATATCTGTCCCGCGCGGGCAGGCATAATATTTCCCCCGCGGCAGCCGCGCCCCATTTGCCAGATACACGCCGTTCATAGAGACGTCCAATATCTCATAGCATCCCGTCGCCGCATTAAATCGTATAGCGCAGTGCTGTTTGCTGACATAGCTGTCCGGTATCAGGATATGTACTTTGCCCTGCTGCGAGCCAAAGATCATCTCGCCCTGCAGCAAAATCGTCTGCCCGGCGTAGCTTCCCTTGACACAGTAAAGCCCTGGCTGGGCGGCGCTTTTTGCTTTCATCTGGCTTACATCCAGCTTGAAAATCTTATTCTCCCTGTTGTCAATGATTCCCTGACAAAACAGGATCGTATAGTCCGACGTCGCGCCGCACAGGATAAAATATCCCAAAAATCCCAAAAGCAGACGCGATTCCCACATACTGCTAAGAAAGAATCCCAGATGTTTCACCATAAGCAT
>CANQCD010000093.1 GCA_947589455.1 uncultured Lachnospiraceae bacterium
TTCTTTTTCATCCATATATTAAATGCCCCCGTTGTCTTAATCTTCGCCGCAGAACAATCTCCTCTGATCTATGAAAGGCTGCCGTCCTCTGCCGCTTCATCTTCTGCCTGTCTGTCTCCCGGAGCGGTATCATCCACATTCTCCATCAGAACAATATTACGTTTTACAAACATCCTGCCGTCGATTGCTTTTTTGATGACAAGTTTTGCAATCAGGCCAATAATATAAAAAATGATCAGCGTTGCCAGAAGGATCTCCAGACTGTATGTTGTGTCCATATCGCGTAGGATCGCAACGATTGCCACAACAGCTCCTGCCGACAATGTAATTACCTTAGGAATAAAATCAATTTTCACAAAAATTCCCCCCTGACTTAAATTGTCCGAATCGGTTTTCCGACCGATTTGATCACAAAATCCCCATTTTCCGGATAAAATTCTACCGTACGTCCAAAATTCAACCCGGTATCTTCCGCCAACAGGCGAATCCCCAGCTGATTTAGTTTCTTTTTCACCGCTTCTACGTTGCGCTCGCCGACGCGGAGCATATCGCTGTTTCCGCTAAAAGCAAACATCTGCGCCCCGCCAGCTATCTTCGCTGTCAGGTTTCTTCTGTTTGCGCCTTTTTGCACCATCATTTCAATCAGATAATCAATTCCCGTGTCCGCAAATTTCGCCCGATTCTGATTTTGGCGCACCTGGGTACTGTCAGGCAGCATAACATGAACTAATCCGGCAATTTGAGATGTCTTATCATAGAGTGCCACGCCGACACAGGAGCCAAGTCCCAGCGTCGTTATGGCATCCGGTGCATGACAGACATTCAAATCAGCCATTCCAACTTTTATCATCTCTGTCATATTGAATCACCTTAACCCTAACGATTTTAATATACGCACATATGATTCCATCGTTGGAATCAATATGAAATAGCCACTGATATCTACATCCAGATCGGTAAACTGCGTTTCAATCAAAAGCGCTTCGTCCCCCAGTTTTCCAAATTCGATCGCCGGTACGCTTAAAATAGCGCCAGCCATGTCAAACGCGAGGCTTGGGACGGAAACAGAAATTGACATTCCTGTCAAAGAAGAAATTGCAGAGAGATATGCCCCGGAAATAATATTCCCAATCTCCTGCAGCGCTGATACTTCAATATCAGAAAACTCCTTTGATTCCATATCGCCAAACCCAAGCAGCTGGTGCACAAGCATTCGGGCGTCTTTGCTCTCCAGGACAAATAACAGCTGGCCGTCAATATCATCGCTCAAACTGAGCAGGATGCCTGCTACTAATGTCTCAGCCCCTCCAATGATCTCTGCCAATTCAGCAAAAGATAACATTTTAACCTGCGGAACGCGCATATCAATCTTGGTATTAATAAGTTGGGACAATGCAGTAGTTGCATTGCCCGCACCTATGTTACCTATTTCGGTTAGCACGTCAAATTCGATGTTATCTATGCTGTCATTACCATTACTCTGCATAGAAATTCTCCTTAATGTTATACATTTTCCTTTTCGTTGATCACTGACGTGATATTTAACAGGGTGATCAATCCATCGCCATGTTTTCCGATACCGCTCAGATATTGAATCTGGACGTCATTGGAATCAGATGCCGTCGGTTTCTCGATCGAGTCGCCGTCTAAGATGACAACTTCTTTTACCTCATCTACGATAATGCCGATCGCCGACTGGGATTCCGGTTTAATAATGATGATACGAGTTGCATTCGTATACTCGTCCGGCTCTAAGTTAAACTTTAACCGTAAGCTCATCACCGGGATGATCTCGCCGCGCAGATTGGTCACGCCTTTAAAGTAAGGCTGTGCGCTCGGGATCCTCGTGATCCTCTGCTGGCGTACGATATTGTCTACATATTTGATATCGATCCCGTACTGCTCGCTCCCGAGACGGACGACAATAAACTGCTTCCCTTCCCCTGCCACTGCTACATTTGTAATTTCATTAATATCTTCCATTTTTCGTACCCCCCTATACTAGAGTATTTACTTCAAGGATTAGTGCAACCTCGCCATCGCCAAGGATCGTAGCGCCGCTGATCAGCTTGCTGCAATGGATGTAGTCGCCGATTGACTTGATAACGATCTCCTGCTGGCCGATCAGGTTGTCAACCACCAGTCCCGCCTGCTTATCGCCTTTTTGTACGATAACGACAGTCAGGCTCTCCGGATGGAAATCTCCCGGATCTACTTCTAATATCTGGTCTAAGCGGATCAACGGTATGACAGAGCCGCGCAGATTGATCACTTCTTTGGTCTGGACATGTTTGACGTCCTCAAACGCCACATCCTCAATCGCCTGGATGCTGCCGAGCGGAATCGCATATTTTTCAGAGCCAAGTTCTACCATCAGCGCCTGGATGATTGCAAGCGTCAACGGCAGATGGATCGTAAAGCAGCTTCCCTCGCCAAGTTCCGTCTTACACTCAATGTTACCGCCGAGCCCTTCGATCTTTGTCTTAACCACGTCGAGTCCCACGCCGCGGCCGGATACATCTGTGATCTTTTCTGCAGTTGAGAAGCTCGGCTTAAACAGCAGGTCGATCACTTCCTTGTCGGACATAGTCTCCGCCTGCTCCGGCGTGATCGTTCCCTTCTCAATCGCTTTGTTCTTTACTTTTTCAATATCAATCCCGGCGCCGTCGTCGCGCACTTCGATATTGACATTGTTACCATCCTGGTAAGCGTTCAGGTAGATATGTCCAATCTCGTCTTTTCCAAGGCGTACCCTCTCTTCGTTTGGCTCCAGTCCGTGGTCTGCCGAGTTTCTCAGCAGATGCTGCAGCGGATCGCCGATCTCATCGATCACGGTACGGTCGAGCTCTGTCTCCTCACCGGACATATGGAGCTCCATCTTCTTGCCGAGTTTTTTATTCAGGTCGCGGATCATACGAGGGAAGCGGTTTACAACGCTCTCGATCGGCACCATCCGGACTTTCATGACAGATTCATGAAGACTCGTCGTCACACTCTCGAGATATTCAATCTGCTCGTTAAATCCTGCGGAATCCGTTCTGCTCTCATCCATAGAATTCATGGATACTAAGCCGTTCTTCGCAATGATCAGCTCGCTGACAAGATTCATCAATACGTCCAGCTTTTCAATATCCACACGCACGGTACGCCCAACGGTAGGTTTTGATTTCTGTGCGGGCGCCTTCTGTGCCGGAGCTTTTTCCTTCTTTGGCGCTGTCTGTACTGCTGCGGCCGCTTTTTCCGGCTGTTTTGGCTGAGCCTTTTCCTGCGTTTCGGCAGGTTTTTCTTCTGTTTTTTCCTCTTTTGGCGCTTCCGCCTCAAACGGTCCTACGATCGCCTCTTTGATCTCAGAGACAGATTCAATCGCCGCTTTTACCGTTTCCATGCTCTCTTCTGTAAAATAGACGAGGCTGAAATCCAGTTCAAATTTCTCGTCCTCGATATCCTGTACGCTTGGAACCGATTTGATAACCTCTCCGATCTCTTCTAGCGCCTTAAATACCAGGAAAGCGCGGGCTGCCTTTAAAATACAGCTCTCTTCCAGATACACGGTGATGCCGTATATGTTCTGGTTTTCCTTTTTCGCCTTTTCAAAAGTCCCCTGCTCATATTCGGTGATCTTGATCTCCTGATACTTAGCGCCGCCGGAAGAGGCAGGACTCTCGGCTGCTTTCGCCGCTTCTTCCGGCTTTGGCTCCGCTTTTGCGCCTCCGCTTTTGCCCGTCGCTTTTTCGGCGATGGAATTTAGCGTATTAATGATCTCTTCGTTTTCCTCCGTACCCTCGTTCGCTGTCTCAAGGATTTCCGCAAGATATGCTTCCAGCGCATCCAACCCGCGGAACAGAACGTCGACCAACTCCGGCTGGACGGTCATATTGCCGCTCCGGATTTCCTGGAACACATTTTCCATGTCATGGGTCAAGCGCTGCATACGCTTAAATCCCATCGTGCCCGCCATTCCTTTCAGGGAATGGGCGGCGCGGAAAATCTCATTGATGGAGTCCATGTTTTCCGGCTCCTGCTCAATCACCATAAACTGGTCGCTCAGTGTCTGTAAATGTTCTTTTGTCTCGTCGATAAAAATTTCAAGATATTGACTAACGTCCATTTAGCGCACCCCCACATGCTCTGCTATCGCGGCAGCGATCTTTTTCAGCGGTATGATCTGGTCTGCCAAGCCGGCTTCCGCAACGGATTTTGGCATACCGTATACTGTGCTGGTCGGTTCATCCTGCGCGATAACGTATATTTTATTTGTTTGTTCTAACTGTAGAATCCCCTTTGTACCGTCGGCGCCCATCCCTGTCATGACAATGCATGTGATCTCGTCAAATGAAGTTTTCATCAGCGACTCATACATTATGTCGGCGCAGGGCTTTAAGCCATGGCGTGCCTCTTCTACGGTCACGGAAAGACTATGTTCTGTTTTTCCCTTCTCTATTAAACGCATCTGGGAACCTCCCTTTGCGACATATACTGTCCCCTTTTCCAGAAGCTCTCCATGCTCTGCCTCTTTTACCTTGATCCGGCTGAGCTCATCCAGGCGTTTACTCAACGAGGCAGTAAAGCCTTCCGGCATATGCTGGACGATCAGCACGGCGGCGTCTAAATTGGCAGGCAGAAATGGGATCACATACTGCAGCGCCTTTGGCCCCCCTGTTGAACATGCCAGCGCCACCAGCTTTCTGGCGCTGTTTCCAAGCGGCTTTACGGAATGTTTGGAAACATCCCCCTTCGAAGGTATATTTACCGCCCTGTCTGAAACCGCGCTATACGCAGTTTTATCTCTGCTCCCCGGCGTTCCATACCGCTCCTCGTCATCAGAAGCAGGATGTGGCAGCTCGGTAGCAGCATACAACATCTCCACAAGATGCCTTGTAAAGCTGGAACCTTTCGCCTCTGCCAGACTATCCGGCTTCGTCACAAAGTCGAAAGCTCCAAGCTCTAATGCCTGAATCGTCTCTTTCGCACCCTCTTTTGCCAGCGTACTCACGATCAGTACCTTTTCATTAAAGCCCTCTCTTTTCAATGCTCTCAAAAACTCGATCCCATTCATCTTGGGCATATTGATGTCAAGCACGATCGCATCAAACTTTTCACCGGCTTTGAGGATGTCAAATGCTTCCAGACCATTCGTGGCATACCGCTCTACATGGAGATTCGCATCTGAGTTGATTATATCAAAAATCACTCTTCTCATAAGTGCAGAATCATCTACAACAAATATTTTTTTCATAACCTTACCTCCCTCGAAGCTACTGTATGCTCTTTCTCTCTATCAGAAATACAAACTGGATAATCTGTTCTATTATCTCTTTTGGCGTCTGGATAAATTTTACCCGTATGTCAAAGCGTTCCTGTTCGTTCCTTAGGACTTCGCAGTGGACGACCCTGCCGAACAAGTCTATGGTTTTCTTTTCCTCACCCTCCATGATCTCAAACAGGATATTTAATATCGTCCCCGGAGATAATCTCCGTCCCGACGCAAAGCGGAGGCCTCCGCCACTTAGGTCGATCATAAAGTCTGTCCAGTACTGCCCGCCCTGAAACTGTTCTTTGTCAAGGAAACCGGGCTCTTCCTCTATCATAGCATGATTCTTGTCTGATTGCAAAACCGCAAACGTAAGCTTCCCGCGGCACGATACGCGTTGGTACATCCTGCGCTGCACCCGCTGCAGCGGGGAGACGACCTCCATGCAGAATACCCTCCCATCATCCTGGTGGTAGGACGACTGATAATATGCGCTGCACCGGAATACTTTCTGTCCGGCGTACAGATACAGGATATAACAGATGTTTTTTTGCAGTTCTCCCAGAAAATCAGGGACAGTCACCTCTAGCCTTGACTCAGAGGTGACTTCTCTTGCCAGGGCGTCAAATAACAGCACGCCGCTGTCTTTCTGTTTCCCATACATCTGTGCCGGCTGAAATACCTGTACCTTTGAACCTACTGTCACAATATCCCGTATCATAAGCATCATCCTTTATCGTCAGTCTTTTTCCCACGGGGTTTCTTTCCCCGGAACATCTTCGTAAGCAACCCTGATATTCCTCTGTATGCTCCCTCTTCCGGCGCCTCGCCGTTTTCTAACATCATCGCCAGGTTTAACATCGCCCGGGAGGAGGGGGAATTGGGATAGGCCGTGGCAACCGGCTGCTGCATCATCACTGCCCTTGGAAGTTTTTCATCATAGGGGACATACCCCAGATACTCCATATGTACATGCAAAAACTTTTCCACCACAGCGTCTAATTTGCTAAATAATTCCTTGCCCTCATCATATCCCCTGGCACGGTTGGCAAGCATCCGGATCTGTGTTTTATTTTGATAAAATTCCTCATGGCGGCACAGGGTTTTTAAGAGCGCATAAGCGTCCGTGATAGACGTCGGCTCCGGCGTTGCGACTAAGATGACTTCTGCGCTTGAGAGCACCAGGTCGATCACCGTATTGGAAATACCGGCGCCGGTGTCGATCAAAACAATATCGGCGATATTGTCCAGCTCATACATCATCCGCACCAGATTCTGAACCTGGTCCCTGTTTAAGTTTGTCAGTTCCCGCAGCCCCGATCCCCCCGAGATAAAACCGACATTTTTCGGTCCGGAACAGATCACTTCGCTTAAACTCCTGCCGCGAAACATCATATCCGCAAGATTATATTTCGGGCGGATCCCCAGCATGATCTCTACATTGGCAAGCCCAAAATCCGCATCCAGGATCACTACTTTTTTTCCCAGCTTTCCCAGTTGGATTGCCAGGTTGACTGAGATATTCGATTTGCCAACGCCGCCTTTCCCACTGGTCACGGTAATCACTCTTGCAAGATGCTTCTTCTTATTTTGCTGTTTGATTATATTTCTTAACTGTTCTGCCTGATCCATCAGCCGTTTCCTCCGAGAAGCTGTTTTGCAATACTCTGGGCGTCTATTTTTCCAATATCGTCCGGAACATTTTGTCCCCATGTTGTGTAAGAGAGCGGCGCTCCCGTTATCATATGGATATTGTAAATGTTCCCGATCGTATCTGTCTCATCCAGTTTTGTAAAGATCAGATTATATTTTGTGATCTCGGCATAAGTGGAAGAAATCTTGACCAAATCCTTATATTTCGTCGTGGCGCTGAGGACAAGGAACACTTCCTTATTTGCCTCGTCCACTGTCTCGAGCAGTTTCCTGATATCTTCCCGCTGCTCCCTGTTATTGTGGGAACGTCCCGCCGTGTCTACAAACACCAGGTCGTACTCTCTGTATTCTTCCATCGCCTCTTTCATATCATCCGGGGAATAGACTACTTTTAACGGGATTCCCAGGATATTGGCATAAGTCTTTAACTGTTCCACGGCGGCGATCCGGTAGGTATCCGAAGTGATCAACGCCACTCTTGTCTTTTTGGAAAGTTTTAATGTCGATGCGATCTTGGCGATCGTCGTCGTCTTGCCAACGCCGGTCGGCCCGACGAAGAAGACATACTTTGTCTTTTTTGTCTTTATGTCGATCAGATGCGGCTGTCCGATTTTCAGGACAATCTTCTGATAGACGCCTGCAAGGATCGTATCTAAGTTTGCGTTTTTCCCGACTCCCTCGGACACATCCTCCAGAATCTGGTCGACATATCCCTCTTCTACTTCGTTATCAATCAATTTTTTGCGGATCAGGTCAAAATAAGGCTGATTCGTATTGTCCTCTTCTTCTTTTTTCTCATTTTCCACTTTTTCTGCCTGAAGCTGTTTTTCCAGCAGATCCTGCAGATTGCTCAGCCTTGCCTCGATATCTATGGAATCGCCGCCCTCTTTGGAGAGCTTTTTGTCCTCGTCCGGCTCTTCTGTCAGAATCTGGCGGCTGCGGGCCTCCATCTCTTTTTTCTCTTTCTCTTCTTTTTCCGCTCTTTCTTTTTCTGCTTTTTCCTTTGCCTGCGCATCTTTTGCCAGGACAGCGTTCGTCTCCTGGATCGCCTCCTGCAGTTTGCTAAAATCCGGAAATTCTTCTCCCTTTTCCTCTTTTTCGCTGGCGTCGTCCACCGCAGCGGTGAGCTCTACTGTCGCCTTTTTAAAGAATTTAAAAACGCCTTTTGGCACAATCTGCTTCACATTCAGCACGATTGCGTCTTCTCCCAAATCTTCTTTTGCAAGCTTTGTTGCCTCTTCTTCTGTCGCTGCGATATACTTTCTAATAACCATTTCTTTTCTCCATCCTGTTTCCGTTTCTTTATACCGTTACCATTCCCACTGACTGTAATTCTACGTTGGTATCAATCTCATTATATGATACGACGATCAGGTCATTAAACTGTTCCGAAGTCAGCTTCTTAAAATACATCCGGACAATCGGTGAAGTGACGATGATCGGGTTTTTCCCAAGTTCTTCCATTTTTTCCATCTCTTCTTTTACCGCGTTTAAGATATTCTGTGTCATCTCCGGGTCCAGATTGATATAGACGCCCTGCTCTGTCTGTTTGATCGAGCTCATGATCTCCTGCTCGATCTTCGGGTCTAATGTGACAACGCTTGTCATCTCGTTTGTCGGGAAATACTTATTCGAGATCGCACGTTTCAGGCTCTGTCTGACATATTCTGTCAGGACGTCGGTGTCTCTCGTCGTCGTCGCATTGTCCGCCAGCGTTTCAAATATGGTAACAAGATCCCTGATAGAGATTCCCTCGCTCAGAAGATTCTGTAACACTTTCTGAATCTCACCCACACCCAAAAGCTTCGGCACCAGCTCGGATATCAGGGTGGTGTTTGCCTCCTGGATATTGTTGATCAGGTTCTGTACATCCTGACGTGTCAGGAGTTCCGCCAGATGCTGCCTTACCACCTCGGTTAGATGGGTCGCGATAATGGATGGCGGGTCAACTACCGTATAGCCCAGCGATTCCGCGCGCTCCCTCTGGGATTCCGTGATCCAGATGGCCGGCAGATGGAACGAAGGCTCAAATGTCGGGATCCCTGTGATCTCTTCCTCGACATACCCCGGATTCATTGCCATATAATGGTCAAACAAAATCTCGCCCTCGCTGACCGGGACTCCTTTGATCTTGATCACATATTGGTTTGGATTGAGCTGGATATTATCCCGCAGACGGATCATCGGGACGACACAGCCAAGTTCCAGTGCAACCTGCCGTCTTATCATAACGACGCGGTCGAGCAGGTCGCCGCCCTGGTTGACGTCGGCAAGCGGAATGATACCGTATCCAAACTCCAGCTCGATCGGGTCAACCTGCAGAAGGGAGACCACATTCTCCGGCCGCCGGATTTCCTCGGCGCTCTCCTCTTCTTCGTCTACCTCCTCTTCGATCCTGACGTCTTCCATTGCAGCCTCGATCGCCCTGCCCGCAACGATAAACAGCACCGCATAACACAGGCAGATAAATGTCGGCAGCGGGGTAAACGCAAGGATCACAAGCGTTCCGCCTACCAGATACAGCACTTTTGGGATTGCAAAGAGCTGTTTGACTAACACATTTCCTAAATCGGATTCTTTGGACGCCTTTGTGACAAGGATACCGGTCGACAGCGAGATGATCAGCGAGGGAATCTGGCTGACAAGACCGTCGCCAATCGTCAGGATCGTGTAATCCTGCGCCGCCTGCATCAATTCCTTTCCCTGCAGGACAACGCCTAAGATCAGGCCGCCCACCATATTGATAAACGTGATGATCAAGCCGGCGGTGGCGTCCCCCTTCACATACTTTGTTGCACCGTCCATGGCGCCGAAGAAAGTAGCTTCGTCCTGGATCTTCTGGCGCCGGTCTTT
>CANQCD010000094.1 GCA_947589455.1 uncultured Lachnospiraceae bacterium
TATTGGAGACACCATGCCGGCAGTGGAGATTTTGTTTGACCAGCCAGGGGAGAGCATGTATACGCAGTCTGGCGGAATGGCATGGATGTCGGATGGCGTCGAGATGACAACGAATACAAATGGCGGATTGCTAAAAGGCGTAGGGAGGATGTTTGCGGGCGAGTCAATGTTTATGGCACATTACACTGCACAGACAGCAGGCGCAACAATTGCTTTTGCCTCAACGGTCGCAGGCGAGGTCTTTCCGGTTGACGTAGGGCAAAACGGAGGACTGATCTGTCAGAAGGGCGCGTTTTTATGTGCAGAGCCGGGCGTCAATCTGAATATCGCATTTACAAAGAAGCTGAGCAGCGGGCTGTTTGGCGGCGAGGGCTTTATCTTACAGGATCTTTCAGGAATGGGTATGGCATTTTTGGAGATTGACGGCGACAAAGTCATTAAGGAACTGGCTCCGGGAGAGGTATTAAAAGTAGATACCGGAAATGTTGTCGCATTTGAGAGAAGCGTCCATTATGAGGTTGAGACAGTGAAAGGTCTGAAAAATATTTTCCTGGGAGGCGAGGGATTATTTCTTACCAAGTTGACAGGACCGGGAAAAGTTATTTTACAGACTCAGAATTTCAACGAATTTGCAGGGCGTATTGCGAGGATGATTCCATCCAAATAGAAACAGTCCGGGGAGAAATGGGACAACCGCATTTCTCTCCTTTTTTGATAGAATCTCGTGGGACGGCCGAGAACTGCAAAATCTGCCGGAAAGGAGAACAGACGTTATGGAAATAGGCAGGGAGAATGTATTTGCGTCATTTAAAGAGTATACCAGCCAGTACGATCTGCAGGATAAGAAAATCAAATTAAAGGTAGACCACACATACCGGGTCGCGGCATTATGTGAGCGGATTGCCGGAAGCCTCCAGCTTTCCCAAAACGACAGGGATTTGGCATGGATCATGGGAATGCTCCATGATATCGGACGTTTTGAGCAGGTTCGCAATTATGGGACATTTTCTGACGCCGATTCGATTGACCATGCCCATTATGGAGTACAGATTTTATATGACGAGGGAAAACTGTACGATTATCTGCCGGAGGATGCAGGGGAGAAAGAAAAAAATTTAATCCGCACTGCCATCTGGAATCACAGTGCATTTCGGATTGAAGCGGGTTTAAACCGGCGGGAAGAAATGTTTTGCCATATTTTAAGAGACGCCGATAAGATAGATATCTTAAAAGTGAATTATGATATTCCGATTGAAGAAATTTATAATGTCACAACGCAGGATTTAAAAAATGCCGTCGTGACAGAAGAAGTGATGAAGCAATTTTTTGAGGGACATGCCATTATCAGAAAAACAAAAAAATCAAGCGTGGATCATATTGCAGGACATGCAGCTCTTGTTTTTGAGCTGGTTTATCCAGAGAGCATACGCATTGTAAAAGAGCAGGGATATCTCGATAAAATCTTAGCCTTTGAATCAGATAATCCGGTAACGGCGGAGCAGTTCAGAATGCTTCGAAGCCATATGGAACAGTTTCTTAGTACAGGCGTGCAGTAGAGGGTAATATCTGCCGATTCTTTTTTCGTGATGGATGGCGGCGATTTTTTGAGCAGATGCGGTACAGAGGATGATATCTGCCGATTCTTTTTCGTGATGGATGGCGGCGGTCTTTCTTCGCAAAAAGATTAAGTTTAGGACAATGGGGAATCATAATTTTAAAAATTTAAACAAATCTTAAAGAAAATCTACATTGAATCTTCATCTTTTTTTTCATACAATAGAGATTGTAAAAGGGCACAAGCATTTTTGGGTCGCGGCCGGATTTGGAAATGCTGCGCCTGTGATTCATGGATCAATATGGTATATAAGGTTATCCTCAAAGCGGTCGGAGGGGAATCTTATATAAAATTTGTAACAAGAGGAATGAGAAAATGTATCATATTTTAATTTGCGATGATGAGAAAGATATTGTGTCTGCATTGGAAATTTATCTGAAGGCGGATGGTTATCAGACATATAGCGCTTATAATGGGAAAGAGGCGCTTGCTATCATAAATAGCGAAGAAATCCATCTTGTCCTGCTCGACGTTATGATGCCGGAGCTGGATGGAATTGCCGCTATCAGTGAAATACGTAAAATCAGCAATGTTCCGGTTATCTTCCTGACGGCAAAGGGAGAGGATATTGACAAAGTGCTGGGGCTTACGGCGGGCGCAGATGATTATGTCACAAAACCGTTTAACCCAATAGAACTGCAGGCCAGGATAAAATCCCAGATTCGCCGTTATATGCAGTTGGGCGGCGGGAAAGAGGAACGAGATGTCTTGCGCCTTGGAGGAATCTGCATTAACGACAGAACAAAGGAAGCGGCTGTCGACGGCGAGCCGGTTTCTTTGACAAAGACAGAATATGCAATCCTGAAATTCCTGATGGAACATCCAGGAGAATCTTTTTCTCCGCAAAAGATTTATAAAGAAGTGTGGAACGGCGCGCCGTATGGGACGGAAAATACAGTGGCAGTGCATATCAGGCATCTTCGTGAAAAAATAGAATATGATCCGGCAAATCCGCGATATCTCAAAGCAGTTTGGGGAAGAGGATATAAGTTGGAGGATAATATATGAAAAAGTGGATGGAAATCAGATGGAAACGTTTTTTGGCAATTTGTTTGGCGTCAGCGCTGTTTACTGTTTCTGTATGTGGCTTCCTGGGCATTATCCTGGCAGAAAGTATGGGAGCATACGACACAAAGCAATCTGTCCTATACAGCCGAGGAGAAAGGAATCTGCAGAGTATCTACAGCAAAAAGATTTATGAAAATATGAATACCGATCCGGGCTGCATGGAGGGTTCCAGAATGGAATATGCAATCATCCGGGCATTTGATTTAACGGATAGCGTTATTGCAGATCAGAGCCGTTGCCTGTATCACACAGAAAATTTTTATAAAGATGGTTTGGAAGGGAAAAAGCTTACCGCGGAGAATTTTTATCCAGATGTGAAGCTTTCCTATATCGCCGCCAATGTGCCATCAAGTATTTTTTCAAATGGAGACAGCGACAGCAGCTGGAGTTATCTGGATGAAGTTCCGGTGCGGAAACGGCAGGAGGCGGAGAAAAGCCGGGATGGGGATCTGGCAGGAAATCTTTCCATATTATATGACAGTTATCTGGATTCTTACGATGGCATGGAATATGGTGAAGACCCTGCTAAAGTCAGGATTGCTGTCTCTGTGGATGAAAAAGCCAGGCGCATGGTTTATAATGCGGACGAGGGCGTTTTTTATTATGAAAGCGATGATTGGGCTTATCCGGTAGAAGAAATCGAGATACGTTACAGCGCCCTGTTAGATAGTGGGAACATAAAGAAAATACCGTCAAGAGAGTTTCACGCCGATTTTGTGCCTTTTGTACTGAAAGAAAAGGATGGGAGAATGCGTTATCTGTCCGATGACGAGGCACAGCTTGTCCTGGATACGGAAAAATATAATCTCTGGGGGGATATCAACGGTGAATATACTCAGATAACATCGGCGGATATCAAAAAAATTTCTTCTGCAGAAATGCTTCCGCGCATTCTCCATACGACCGGTTATATCGATTGGATGAAGCAGCCGGAAAAGTATGAGGAATTAAATAAAAAGCTTCCGTATTTTCAATATACCGGACAGGACGTCAAAGCTGTAGAACAGTATTGGGTTGTATCTTATGTCGAGGCGCAGGGATCCGCCGGCAGCACGGAGGTCAACGATCTGTTTGGCGAGCAGAGGGCGTTTATCGCATTCCTTTATCATATGCGGTATCTGTTCATTGTACTTGCGGCGGCGCCGCTGCTGTTTGGAATAATCTTTACCGTTATGATCTGTCTTGCACAGAATGCGAGGGGAAGAAAATATGCGGCGGGGCAGCTGCCGGGAAATGCGGCGAGGAGACGCACGACATATGTCCCATTATTCGTACATTTGACATGGATCGTGATCGCTGCAGGCTGTCTGATCGGAGGAACAGGGGTTTCGCTGGAAGAATTGTCTGCGGGTGAATATTCTGTAAATATTGGATTCCTTTTGATTGGCATTGCTGTGGCTTGCACCGTGGTCTGCGCCTATTTCGTGATTTGGTTTTTGGCAGAAGCTGCTTTTCGGAAAGGGGCAAAGACTAGAAAGCTGTTTTGGGAAAAACTGAAAGAATGGAGGGATGATGTCCGAGATCATTTTTCACTTCTGGCTAAAAGCATAGTTATTTTAGCAGTATTAACACTTTTGGAATTGTGGGTTATTGGAGTTACTGATGGCTGCGACGTCGGCGTAGAAATTTTCTTTTTCCTGATCTATAAAGCAGCAGAGGTATTTTTTGTCCTGACGGTGGTATTACAACTCCGAAAACTGCAGAAAATGGCTGAACAGCTTGCAAAAGGGGACCTGAATAGCAGAATGGATACCACGGGATTGCTGTGGGAATTTAAAAAACACGGCGATTACCTCAACCAGATTAGCGACGGAATGATCAAAGCGGTCGATGAACGCATAAAGAGCGAACATTTTAAAACGGAACTTATCACAAATGTTTCTCATGATATCAAGACGCCGCTGACTTCTATTATTAATTATGTCGATTTGATGAAAAAAGAGACGATTGCGGAAGAGAGGGTGTTAGAATATCTGGAAGTATTAGACCGGCAGTCTGCACGGATGAAAAAGCTGGTGGAGGATTTGATCGAAGCGTCAAAGGTTTCTACAGGTAATGTGGCAGTCAATCTGGAAACCTGCGATATCAGTATTTTGCTGACACAGATGACGGGAGAGTACGGAGAACGGTTTGAGCAGGCGCAGCTGGAACTGCTTGTATCACAGCCGGAACAGCCGTTGTATATCCTGGCGGACAACCAGCACCTTTGGAGGATATTTGATAATCTGATGAATAATATTTATAAGTATGCCCAGCCTGGCAGCAGAGTGTATATTGATGTGGCGCGGCAGGACAGGAAGGTGCAGATTGTTTTTCGGAATATGTCAAAGTATGCATTAAATATTTCCAGCGATGAACTGTTAGAGCGGTTTGTGCGGGGAGATAGCTCGCGGAATGCGGAGGGAAGCGGGCTGGGACTCTCGATTGCACAGAGTCTGTCAGAATTGATGGGAGGAGGACTGGAACTTTATATAGATGGAGATTTATTTAAGGTGGTTGTTTGTTTTCCGGAGAATATGTAATGCCTAAACCGTCCGGAAAAAGCGGAAATGGAAAAGCGCCGGGGAAATTCACGCCAGCGATGTCAGGAAAAGATGGAAAAGCGCCGGAGAAATTCACGCCAGCGATGTCAGAGAGAGGGCTGAAAATTTCATGCCAGCCGTATCAGAGAGAGGGCTGAAAAATTTCACGCCAGTTATGTCAGAGAGAGCAAACCAGGAAATTTCACCGCCGGTCTGCCGGGAGATTTTGCCTGCGTTTGCTTTTTCTTGTATTCGTGATATAATGGTTCCAGAATCCGCCTGTTGCACAGGCGTCGTGCTTTCGCACTGTCTGATTCTGTCACTACCATGTCAGGTAAAAATGGGTGTAGCAGTTAGTGATAATATGGAGGGAAATATGAATAAAACTCTGTCAAAATGTTTATGCGTTATGCTTTTTATTTTTACTGTTATTTTTCTGGTTGCTATTTTTATTCAGAGCCGGGAAACATGGTCACGTTCTGCAGAAGGCGTTTTAAATCGGATACAGATGTCAGGAGAATATCAGACAGATGAAACGAAGGAGTGGACTCCGTTTGAAAAGCTTTCCGAAATCCCAATCGATCAGGGAAATATCACTTTGCGCGGGCATCTCCAGGATAAGATTCTGGAGGGGAATAAAGTGATGCTTTATCTGGATCACCTGACGCTAACTTTTTCCCTTAATGGGAAAGAAATTTATCACAGCAGGGAGAATGTCGAAATCTGTTGGGATTTTATCACAAGCCAGGGAATCACTCCGCAGGATGAAGTGGTTATGCAGGTTCAGGAACAGAAAAGCCGAGGATACGTGGAAGCTTTTCAAAAATTTTTTGACAAGTTTTATTATGGAGACAGGTTTACATTACATAGAAAGCAGATTTCAGATCATATTGTCAAAATATTTATCTGTATTATCATATGGACTCTTGGGGTGGCGTCTATTGTGACGGGGGCGGCGCTTCGCTATCTGAAGATCAGCGGACTGGACGGCTACCTGGAATGCGGTCTTCTTCTGATGGCAGGCGCAATATGCATGGCGATTGATTATGAATATATTACTCTGATATTTAATCAGCCGATTGCCATCAATGCAATCGACTTATTATCGCAGATGTTTATCTGTGAGTTTTTATTCCTTTATTTAAAAGTATATATTACTGTTCCATGGAAGCGGCTGTTTGTGGACGGTGTTGCAACATTATGGGGGATTACGATCGTATGCTATATGTTGTTCCGGGCGCTTGGGATCACAACCGAGGATCAGATGCTGACGCCGCTGTTTATTGAACTGATTCCATTTTTTATTATTGTCGTCGGCCTTGTTTTCAGCGAATATTTTCGAAATTCAGACAAGCGCAGCACTTATGTATTTCTTTCTAGCATATTTTTAGTTGCAATGATAGTAGTTGAGATTATTCATTATTATTTTGCAAATAGTTTTTGGGTTATTTTCTTTCTTATCGGCATCGTGTTGTTTGCGGCGACACAGTTTGCGGTTATTATTATTTATTCCAAACAGGGAATTTTGCAGGCCGCACGCGCAAAGAAGCTGGAAAAAGAACTGAACCAGAACCGGATTATGCTGGTACTTAGCAGGATGAACCCTAATTTCCTCGAGCGGGCGCTGCAGACGATCAGAAAGCTTTGCAGTGAAAATCCGGCGGATGCAGAGAACGCTATTAATTATTTTGAAAAATATATCCGTGCAAATATGGATTTCCTCTCCAGTGAAAAATGTATTCCTTTCCGAGAAGAGTTAGAACATGTTAAGAATTATCTGTGTATTGAAAAACTGAATTTGGGCGACAGCTTACAGATTGATTATCAGCTGGAGACAGAGGATTTTCTTTGTCCGCCGTTTGTCCTGCAGAATATTGTAGAAAATGCAGTGCGCCATGGGATTGGAGACGGAGCCGCCGCAGGGATTATTATGATCGCGACACATGAGGCAAATGACAGCTATGTTATTCAGGTTATGGATAATGGGAATGGTTTTGACGTAGATAAGGCTTTGTCAGAAGAAAAAGGCGCACTTGGCATAAAAAATGTCCGCATGAGCTTAAAGACAATGTGCGATGGAACGATTTTTATAGAGAGCTACCGTGGAAACGGAACGACAGTCCGCATGGAGCTTCCCAAAGAAAATGTGACAGCGGGGATGAAGCAATACAAAAATGCATAAAAGGGCAGACAGTGAAATTGAGGGAAGAAAATTTCAGGAAGCAACGCCTTATTAGTGGATTGGTGACAGTGATCTTAGCGCGCCAAAAGCAGACGCTGAAAATTTAGAAGAATACCACTTACTCTGTGAATTGGACGGTGATCTTAGCAATTCAAAAGCAGGATGGAAGATTGTCAGTTAAACTGGTGGCTGCTGCCTTGGAAAAAATTGCAGAAAAAGTGTTTAGAACGATTTGTGAAAAAGTGTTTGGAACGATTTGCTATTAGTAGAAAAGTGTTGTATGATATAAATTGTCAGACAATCGCAAAATGTATGATTGAAAAATCATATTGTGTCCTGATATATGTGGGCGAGGCATAATTTGTGTTTGCGGTAGATAGAAACATTTGGGTTATGTGGGAAAATGGACACAACAAAATATTTATGATATTACTGAAATGGAGAAAAAAACATGGAAAAAGAGTTAGTAATCGTACTGGACTTTGGCGGACAGTATAATCAGCTGGTGGCGCGGCGTGTCAGGGAATGCAATGTATATTGTGAAATTTATTCCTACCGCACAGAAATTGAAAAAATAAAAGAAATGAATCCGAAAGGGATTATATTGACTGGAGGACCAAATAGTTGCTATGAGGCAGATTCCCCTACATATACGGACACCCTTTTTGAACTTGGTGTACCGATTTTGGGACTTTGCTATGGCGCACAGCTTATGATGCATATTCTGGGAGGCAAGGTGGAAAAAGCGCCGGTTCAGGAGTACGGAAAAACAGAGGTGATGATCAATACTGCGTCGCCTTTATTTACAGAAGTATCTGAAAAGACTGTCTGTTGGATGAGTCATTCAGATTATATTTCCAGCGTTGCGCCTGGCTTTGAGATTGTGGCGCACACTTTAGACTGTCCTGTGGCCGCAGCGCAAAATTGCGTAAAAAATCTGTTTGCCATTCAATTCCATCCGGAAGTTCTGCATACACAGGAGGGCACGAAGATGCTTTATAATTTTGTGCGTGGAATCTGTGGATGTGCAGGTACCTGGCGGATGGATTCTTTTGTAGAGCAGTCTGTCCAGGCAATACGCCAGAAGGTTGGAAATGGCAAAGTCCTCTGTGCATTATCCGGGGGAGTTGATTCGTCTGTGGCTGCAGTCATGCTTTCAAAAGCGATTGGTAATCAGTTGACCTGTGTGTTCGTTGATCATGGCCTGCTCCGCAAAAATGAGGGCGATGAGGTGGAAGAGGTTTTTGGGCCGAATGGACCATATGAGCTTAATTTTATCCGTGTTAATGCACAGGAGCGCTATTATCAAAAGCTGTCGGGGATTACAGAGCCGGAGAAAAAGCGAAAAATCATAGGTGAAGAATTTATTCGTGTGTTTGAGGAAGAGGCAAAAAAAATTGGAGCAGTTGACTTCCTTGTTCAGGGAACGATTTATCCGGATGTGGTGGAAAGCGGGCTTGGCGGGGAATCTGCTGTCATTAAGTCCCACCACAATGTAGGAGGTCTGCCGGAGCATGTTGATTTTAAGGAAATCATAGAACCGCTCCGTGATCTGTTTAAGGATGAAGTCCGCAAAGCGGGACTTGAGATGGGAATCCCAGAAAAATTGGTTTTCCGCCAGCCGTTTCCAGGTCCGGGACTTGGCATCCGCATTATCGGCGAGGTTACAGCGGAAAAGGTACGCATCGTACAAGAGGCAGATGCCATCTATCGTGAGGAAATCTCAAATGCTGGTCTTGACAAAACGATTGGACAGTATTTTGCCGCACTGACGAATATGCGCTCGGTCGGCGTTATGGGAGATGAACGGACTTATGATTATGCCATCGCCCTGCGGGCAGTCAATACGATAGATTTTATGACGGCGGAAAGCGCAGAGATTCCGTTTGAGGTGCTGCAGAAGGTGATGAGCCGGATTATTAATGAGGTGCGCGGGGTGAATAGGGTGTTCTATGATTTGACGAGTAAGCCGCCGGGGACGATAGAGTTTGAATAGCGGACATTTGGACTGGAAAGTGCGTAAAATAGGCATTTTCCAGTCTTTCTTTTTGCTTCGTGATGTTAATATGATGTTAAGAAAATAGGTTCGTACTTTTCTTACTTTCAAATTGCCACTCTTGAAAATCCTGTCGGAATATGGTAGTATCTTCTTGGGTGTCACCAAGATGGTAGGTGGCTGGCCCTCTCCGGAGGGACTGTGACCCTCCGCTTACATAGAAACCCGCAAGGGAATCTGTTGAAAGGAGGGCTGAGCTTATGTTGACGATTGAAGGCCTTTTGGCAGTGCTCAGTTTCGGACTGGCCTGCTTTAGCGT
>CANQCD010000095.1 GCA_947589455.1 uncultured Lachnospiraceae bacterium
ATATCCGTCCTGACACCATGAATATCGATGAAAAGATTATCGCAGAGGCAATTACGGACAAAACGAAAGCAATTGTAGTCGTGCATTATGCTGGGGTTGCCTGTGAAATGGACGCCATCATGGAAGAAGCAAAAAGAAGAAATATTCCGGTTGTGGAGGATGCCGCGCAGGGATTTATGGCATCATATAAAGGCAACGCTTTGGGCGGCATAGGGGATATAGGATGCTATAGTTTTCATGAAACAAAGAATTATACAATGGGAGAAGGTGGCGCATTAGTTATTAATAATGAGAAATATATTGAACGGGCAGAAATTATTCGTGAGAAAGGAACAAACCGCACCAAATTTTTTCGGGGAGAAATTGACAAATACAGTTGGGTAGACATCGGTTCCTCTTATCTGCCAAGTGAATTTAATGTTTCTTATCTCTATGGTCAGCTCAAGTTTGCTGATGAGATTAATAATAACAGGCTTGAAAGTTGGAACAGGTATTATACAGCATTACAGCCCTATCAGGAAGATGGCGTAATAGAGCTACCCAAAGTTCCTGAGAACTGTACACACAATGCGCATATGTTTTACATAAAATTAAAAAATTTAACTATGCGCAGCGATTTTATACAATTTATGCGTAAAAAAGGGGTTGGATGCGTATTTCATTATGTTCCATTGCATTCATCAGAAGCAGGATTAAAATATGGCAGTTTTTTTGGCGAGGACAAATATACCACTAAAGAAAGCGAACGGTTAGTTCGTCTGCCTATGTACTATCAGTTAAGCCCGGAAGATAATGAGTTGATTATAAAATGTATAGTCAGCTATCTGCAGCGGATGAAAAAGTGATTTTTCACACGGTTATTTGTTGTGCTGGATCGCCGTAAGTAATAAAACAAAGCATGATTCGCTTTAAAATAAGGATTAAAATGATTCTGATTTTTAGATAACCTAATGAGCAATGAATATATAGCAAAAAATAATATAAAAAATCTTGAAAGGAAGTGTATCTTATGTATGAAGCATTAGATGGATTAGAGAAAAAATTTAAATTAACGGAGTTCCCGTTGAATGTAGCAGTTGAACCAACCAATGCATGTAATCTGAATTGCACGGTATGTGCCAATAATGCTCTGACTCGTAAGAGAGGGTTTATGAACATGCTGCTATATCGCAAAATAATTGACGAAATCGCGAAAGAAAATCCATATACCAGAATTTGGTTGGATTTTTATGGAGAGCCTCTGTTAAGTAAACATAAGTTATATTATATGATTGATTATGCCAAAAAAATGGGATGTAAAAATATTAGTATGAATAGTAATGCAACACTGTTAGATCAAGAGATGACAGAGATGCTACTTGATGCGGATATAGACTTTATTAGTTTTGACTGCGATGGATTTTCCAAAAATATATATGAAAAAATCCGTGTTGGTGCAGATCGAGACGTTGTTTACCATAATATTGAATATTTTTTGAAGCGAAAGAAAGAGAGGGGAAAAGAAAATGTCAAAGCAGAAGTTAAAATTATGGAAATGGAGGAAAATAAAGAGGAAGTAGAACAAGTGATGGATTACTGGCGAGAAAAAGGGGCATGGACGGCAAAAAGACGCTTGCTCACTTGGGGAGGAGCAGTTGATAGTATAAAAATCAACGGACATCATGAACGAATCGCCTGCGGATGGGGAATAGGAATATGTGCTATTAACTGGGAAGGCAAAGTAGCGAATTGTGCCGTTGATGCAGATGCCAAAGTTATATGGGGAGATGTGAATACGTCTTCGATAAAAGAAATATGGCAAAAGAGAAATGAAAAAATGGTGACTGCGCATATAACCCATAATTTTGAAGCACTTCCTGAAATCTGCCAGAACTGTAATGATTGGCACATCATTGGAGAAGAACGTTTTGACGAAAAGGGAAATCCTATCCAAAAGAGTTATGCGCAGGATCATGAATTGTTTCAGAAATAAGCAGATAGACTGTGGTCTTTTAAAGGAGCAGGTAATACAGTAGAGATAGGCGCCTATCCAGGCGCCTATGCGGTTGGTAAGTTATGTTTTGATTGAGGATAGGAGAAAATACGGTTATGATACAGCAAATATATTATTTTGGGTATTCCATGTCAATGGTAAATCACCTCATTAATAATAAAAAATATGAAATTGTCGCTGTTATAACGCAAAAAGAAAAATGTTCAGAAGAGTTTTTGTATATATGTGACAAAAATAAAATTTCCGTTTACATGGTTTCTTCAGGGGCGGAGCTTGAAGACCTTTGCAAGACACCGATTACCTGTAATGGGATTATGTATGAATTTGGGATAATCATCCCAGAAGATCTGTGCAAGAAAATGCGCATTATCAATTTCCATCCAGGGAGCCTATATGACAACAGAGGGGCAAATCCCATAGGATGGTCCATCCTTACCATTGGATTAGGAGCAGAAATATGTGCATACAGAATAGATAAGGAAATTGATTGCGGCGATGTGATTATTCGTAAACAGGAGAGTGTATCTGACCAAGATACTCCAATTACATTAAAGAATAAATTAGAAAAAAATATACCGGATATGTTAGATGTAGTATATGAATATTTTAATGCAAAAATCCCTTTTCATACAGAAAGAATTGAAGGGGGAATTTATAGAAAGCGAATCAAGCCAAAGGATTATACGATTCATTTGGATAAGGATCCGACACAAGTGATTATTCGAAAAATTAACTCTCAGGTACCATATAATGGAGCAATTTTGTTTGTGGGGGGTAAAACAGAAATGAGAGTAATAGGATACGAAAAAGAAGGAGAAGAAATTAGTTCTCTAATTATGAAAGACAAGAGTAAGTACAGGATTGAGGAATTAAGATGCATGGAAAAAGAAACAAGGACGTAATGTACACAAGGACAAAAATAAGCCTTTAAACATTAAAAAGATTATAAGCTCATTGAGATTTTAAATTCGTCTGTATTATTGGAAAGTGAGGAATAACTATATTATGAAAAAAATCATGCTTCTTGGTGGCAATTACTATCAGATGACAGCAGTAAAAGCAGTGAAAGAGTTGGGATATTATGCTATTGATGTCGATTATCTTCCGAATAATCCGGCACATCAATATGCGGATGAATATCATAATATCAGCACAATAAACAAGGAAGCAGTATTGGAATTAGCACAGAAACTAAAAATAGACGGAATTGTTTCATATGCTTCTGATGTTTCTGCTACGACAGCGGCTTATGTCGCAGAAAAATTAAATTTACCGACTAATCCATATGAAGGTGTTATGATTCTAACACACAAAAATCTGCTTAGAAAACATATGGAAAACCATCATTTTAATGTTCCAAAGGGAAAAGGGTTTAAAGAATATTATGATGCATATGAATATTTTTTGACACTAAAAAAACCAGTGATGATAAAGCCGGTTGACGCATCCGGTTCGAAAGGAGTTTCTAAAATATCTTTAGAAAATGACTTTAAATGCGCATATGAGGAAGCGTTAAAATATTCTATCTCCAAAAATATTATAGTAGAGGAATTTATTGAAAGAGATGGGTATCAAATTGCAGGAGATGCTTTTCTGATTGACGGTAAAGTAATATTTGCTGGATTAATGAATGAACATTTTGATAAATTATGCAATCCGCTTGTTCCCATTGGGGAAAGCTATCCAGCAAAGCTTCCAAAAAAATTGCAGGAAAAATCTGTGTCTGAAATACAACGTTTATTATCTACATTAGGAATGAAAAACGGTGCATTTAACCTTGATTTTATGGTGACCAAATCAGGGGAAATATATATTATTGAAATTGGACCAAGAAACGGTGGAAATTTAATTACAGATACCATTAAATGCGCTACCAATATTGATCTGGCTAAATATACCATTTTGAATGCAGTTGGCATGGATTGTAGTGATTTGATAGAGAAGGTTAGGAAAGACAGGCAGAAAAAATATTATTCTTCTTATGTAGTACATTCCCTGGCTGACGGTATTTATAAAAATTTGTGGATCAGCGATGAGATAAAAGATGATATCGTTTTATCAGATATGTTTGTTTCCTCAGGAGAAAAAGTAAAAATGTTTAATCATGGTGGCTTTGGAATAGGTGCAATGATTATTAAGCATAAATCCATGGAACAAATGTTATATCGTATGGACAATATGGAAAATTTTATCCAAGCAGTAGTGGCAAAAGACGGATTTTAAAAATATCCTATTTGTACTTAATCCTTCGTTTGTTAGAAGAGATTATCGAAATATCTGACAGTAAAAAAATAAAAAATTTTTTAACGAAATAGAAGTGGCAAAAGATAAATTGTTTACAAGAGAAATAAAGAAATGGAATTAATTGAGAAAAGAAGACATTGCAAAATTAGTTTATAATAAAATCAGGAATTGTTCCGCTTAATGTTAAATTTCCTCTTTATACCAAATCTTCGCTTCTGTAAAATACTGCAACTCTCTGTTCAAAGCGCTACGCACAGATTCTGGAAGTTGACGAAAAGATTCTTTTCGATCTGATGGATTACGATACACACTATATGGATTATTCTCTGTCTTTTTCCTTGTCTCACATATAAAACGTTCTGTTTGATCCTGCATTTTTATTCCTGAAAATGCGAATAATTTTCTTACGACTTCCAGTGGATTTTCATCTAATTCCTCATATTTTACAATGTATATCTGATTCTCAAACTCCTCTTGCAATAATTTTGCAAGGCTGACAGCTTCTTTCCAACGATGAAATCCATAATACCTTTCAGGAAGATACCAGTTTTTGCTTGGAGCAAACTGCCACTCCTTTTCTATATCCCATTCTGGATAAAATTCATTTGGCGCATTATACCAGGATAGAATCACATCTTTAGGATTTCGCAACAAATAAATCACTTTCATCTCTGGTAAATTTCTTAAAAAATGAGGTATCATATATAAATACATAACTTCCTTAAAAACAAAAATATCCGGCAGTGCTTCATTCTTTGTAAATACCAGCTTGTGTCCCTTTGCTTTTCCATCATTCTGATTCAGAAAATCCTCGTCCGCTTCATATACTTTCTGAAAAAAGTCTTGCATTTCTTGTGCCGAACTTCTTACATGTATTTGATCCCGGAATTTTTCTGTAAACATGGGCTGGTATGAAAATTTCGTTTCGGGTGAACTGTTGAAAATCTGTCCCAGCCAAGAGGTACCTGAACGTGGTACTCCGAAAATACCGATCATTTTTTTCATTATCTTCATATTCTTTACTCCCCTGTTTTTTCTAAATCTTTTAGCTTGACATAAAACATGTTAAATACTGATATAAAAATTATAACAGTATCCGGTCTAACCGTCAATGAAAAAAATTATGGTTATTCACCGATCTCCGTCCCGAATATTTTTTACATTAGACAATCCAGATGATTTTTGGTATAGTAAAAAGAGAGATTTTTGAAAATGATAAATAAAATACAGAGGAACTTTGTTAAAATATTGCCAAATAATATATAATAGCTATATATTCGGAGGTGAACGCATTGGCTAGAACGGTTTCCATTGGAACGCAGGATTTTGAACAGCTTATTATAAATAATTGTTTTTATGTAGATAAGACAGACTTTATCAGGGAGTGGTGGGAAAGCCAGGATAGCGTTACCCTGATTACCCGCCCCAGACGTTTTGGAAAGACTCTTAACATGAGTATGCTGGAGCGTTTTTTCAGTATTCGTTATCAAGGACAGGGGAATTTGTTCCGGGAGCTTACTATCTGGAAGGACGAGAAATACAGAAAACTTCAGGGAACTTATCCGGTAATCAGCCTGTCTTTTGCCTCCGTAAAAGAAACCGATTATGCCAGAACGGTTTACAGTATTTGCAGAATCTTAAAAAGGCTGTATGCGCAGCATACTTATCTGATGGAATCAGATAAGTTTTCTAATTTGGAAAAAATGGAATTTCAGAAAATGACAGATGAAATGCCGGAGCGGGATGCGCCTGTGGCTTTGAATCTGTTGTCTGAATATTTATGCCGCTATTATGGCAAAAAAGTAATCATTTTGTTGGATGAATACGACACGCCCATGCAGGAGGCATATGTGAATGGTTACTGGAAAGATTTGGCGTCTTTTACCAGAAATCTTTTTAATTCTACTTTTAAGACGAATTCTTATCTGGAACGTGCGATTATGACAGGGATTACCCGAGTTAGCAAAGAATCTATGTTTTCAGATTTGAATAACCTGAATGTGGTCACTGCAACGTCTAAAAAGTATGCATCCGCCTTTGGTTTTACGGAGGAGGAAGTGTTTGCGGCGATAGATGAGATGGGATTGCAGGATAAAGAAGGGGTAAAGGCATGGTATGACGGTTTTACCTTTGGTGAATATCAGGATATTTATAATCCGTGGTCTGTTATTAATTATTTGGACAAAGGTGTACTCAAACCCTATTGGGCTAATACCAGTTCTAATTCACTGGCGGGCAGTCTGCTGCGAAAGAGCGATCAGGATATTAAAATGCAGTTTGAGCAATTGTTATCCGGGAAGGCCATACGGAGCAGGATTGACGAAGAGATCGTATATGACCAGTTGGATACAGCTCCAAATGCCATCTGGAGTCTTCTGCTGGCAAGCGGATACCTGAAGGTAAAAGCTGTCCATGGGGATGAGTATGAATTGGATTTAACGAATTATGAAGTTAGGCAGATGTTTGAAAAAATGGTGAGAGATTGGTTTGCGGAAGACGGCGCAAATTATAACCGTTTTCTCAAGGCGCTGTTAGCCGGGGATAAAAAGGCGATGAATGTGTACCTGAACCAATTTGCGCTGTCGATGTTTAGTTCCTTTGATGGCGGAAAGAAAGTCTCTCCAGTCAATAATCCGGAACGATTTTACCATGGATTTGTGCTGGGGCTGCTGGTAGATTTAGAAGGACGGTATGTGGTAACTTCCAATCGGGAAAGCGGGTTTGGACGGTATGATGTGTTGTTAGAGCCATTGGATAAGAAAGAGGATGGGATTATTTTGGAGTTCAAGGTACACGATCCGGAAGATGAAACAGATTTGAAAGCAACGGTACATGCCGCGCTTGACCAAATAGAGGAAAAGCAATATGCACAGATGCTGCTTGACCACGGGGTAAGACCAGAGAAAATCCGTAAATACGGTTTTGCCTTTGAGGGGAAGACGGTATTGATTGGATAAAAAGTTCGGATAATCCAGTTTTTCTTTCGATACAAAAAATTCGGATTGCCCGCTTGGAAGCAAAGCTGTCGAGCGGATCAGTTATCCGTCTGTTTCGGCAGCATATTTTTAGCAGAAACGTCCAAAGAGCGTTCTCTTTATATATTTAAGTTGCGTGCTCAAAAAATCTCCTGATATCGGTGATGCTAAATTTTCTTATGTTCCGGACAGGCGGTTTCCCGCCTGCCGGATTTCGATGCTACTATACCATCTCGACTGTCGTCTCGATGGAGATACTCGTCAAATGCCGCCTGACGCAAGCGTCATCGGCACTTTCCTCGTTATTGTACCATGTCAGCAGAAAATCAAGCGCGAACGCAGTGAGCATTTGATTTTACCTGACATGGTAGTGACAGAATCAAATAGTGCGCTAGCACGACGCCTGCATCGCAGGCGGATTCTGGAACTTATTGTACCATAATATCCATATGGGTAGATGGGTAGTAAATACTTGTTCTTTAAAAGGAAATTAATATCAGTATCTTCTCTTATTTTATAAGAACAGTCTAATTAATAATTCCCTTTTTAATATTTTGGACGGTACATCTTAGCATCCAAGACAACAGTTACATCAATTTCTCACCCGTACACACGCATCTCAACGTCAAACTGAATTTTAAATTTCAATTCAGCCATTAATGCTGCTCAAAATGTTCCTCTAAAAGATGTGTAATTTTCTGCATCAGGAACAAATCTTCTGGATTAATTGTTTTTTCTCGCAGCAATTTGCCATTGCTGTCCCTTCTGTTCTGTAAAAGAATCCAATATTCGCCTAAAAGGATATCATTTGGAGTATAATCCAGTATATCACAGAGGGATATCAGGGTTTCTAACGACATACTCACCTTTCCGTTTTCTATGTGTGAAATATGAACGACAGAAACATTAGCTTTTTCTGCTAAATCAGCTTGTGTCCACCCTAATTCTTTTCGCCTTCTTTTAATGTTATTTCCGATACGCTTTCGATTCATAATTAAACTCCTACTTAATTTTCATATAGTGTTGCTACCCATTTCCTATAGATATAGTCTATCAATTTTAAAATAGAATGAAAATAAACTGATAAGTTAAAAATATCCTTAAAAAACAATTTTTGCTATTTTTTTATAAAATAAAGAAGACATAATCAGTTTTTTTCTTGCTCATGTATGAAAAAATCATATAACAACACCTAAAACAAACCATTATATAAAGAAAGACCAACATTTTAAGAAATACCGGTTTTCAGTAAAAAAGCAAAAATCATGAGCAGTTGAAATGCTGCATTGAAGAAAAATTCGTAATAGAACACATATCATCTGATGAAAGATTAATTTTTGCTTTCCCCGGGCATAAGAGAAATTTATCAGATTCATAATAATTCTTTTATACATTAGTTGATTTTAAATGTCTATTCGGCTTTTTTCAGACATTGCTTTGTTTCCAAAAAGGGGTCTCTATCTTAGCCGTCTATGATTTTTCTTGCAACTGAATAAAAAAAACATAAATTTTTTATATAAAAATTGCAAAACTATCCTTATAATGTTAAATTTGTCTTATTAATTTATTTTCAATTTAATCTAAAATTGATAGACTATACCTATACAAAAATTGTATTAAAATACATAAGACAGTAAAGGGGAGAAATTTAGCTATGAATCGAAAAAGGGTTGGAAATAATATCAGAAAAAGACGAAAAGAGTTGAGGTTGACACAGGCTGACTTGGCAGAAAAGGCAGGTATTTCTGTTGTCCATATTTCACACATCGAAAATGGAAAAGTAAGTATGTCGCTAGAAACCTTGATATCTATTTGTAATATCTTGGATTGTACTCCAAATGATGTTCTCTTAGATGAATATTGGCTTCTTGCGCAAAACAACAAAAATACTGATCCTGGTATTACTCCTAATCGCCTGCTACGCGAGAAACCACTTAATCCAGAGGACAGGTTTCTGATACAGCGAATCACACACCTTCTAAAGGAACACTTTGAGGGACATTAATACCTCTTAACACTTTTTGTCGAAGAACGTATCTTGTAGCGATAGCCATTAAAAGGGCAGATCAGAATAACAATACTCTCAAAATATGATGATTGTATTCTGATTTGCTCCTTTTATTTTGACAATACAGAAAAAAACAATTTCTTATTTCTTCTCTGGTAATAGTTCCCCCATCAGCTTCTGCTGAAATTCTGCATTTTCCGCAGCATGTTTCATGTCCTCCAGTCTGCCGGAATCCATCAGAAGTACGTTAAGGCGGTTAATACGTTCTCTTTCCTCAGTTCTACCCTCGAGTCGTCCCTCAAGTCGTCCCTCCTCTTTGAATTTTTCAATTACTCCTCCCATGATTTGTTTCCCCTCCTCTGTCTGCTTATAGCGGCG
>CANQCD010000096.1 GCA_947589455.1 uncultured Lachnospiraceae bacterium
GCAAGTGCCTTATTTACAGCGAAAGTGTGATTATGCTGTATTATGCTGTAAATAAGCAGAGAGATTGCTGGTTATGCGTGATTGTACTGTATGGAACAGAAAGATTACAGGTCATGCAGAATTGATTTTAAAACAGCAAACACAAAACAGAACACGACTGCTACGCACAAAGTTAAACCCCTCTATGATATAACATAAGTTAGCCGCCCTATATCATTTGCACCAAAATCCTGTGTAAGGCAAATAGAGAAACTCTGCACAAATCCCTGCACCAGGGCATTTGGAGTTTTTTTACCTAACAAAAACAACGGAAAACACCATTCTATGGTGCTCCCCGCTTCTTTCTTACCAATGCGGAAGAAGGGACTTGAACCCTCACGTCGTTGCCAACACTAGATCCTTAGTCTAGCCTGTCTGCCAATTCCAGCACTTCCGCCTATTCTTCTGTCGCCCAAATATAACGAACGATATATATTTTATCACGTTGCGAATTATTTGTCAACAGTCACAACGCCAAATATGACGATATGATAACAAAAAGGACACTGTGGATATCTCCGCAATGTCCTTCTATTTTTCTGTTAAGAAAGCAATTATTTAAGAGTAACCTTAGCGCCCTCTGCTTCAAGTTTTGTCTTGATCTCTTCAGCTTCATCTTTAGAAGCGCCTTCTTTAACAACCTTAGGAGCACCGTCAACTACTTCTTTTGCCTCTTTCAGGCCTAATCCGGTCACTTCACGTACCACCTTGATAACCTTAACTTTGTTTGGACCAACTTCGGTGAGTTCTACATCAAACTCATCTTTCTCAGCTCCGGCGTCAGCGCCGCCTGCTGCGCCTGCTGCCACAACAACACCTGCTGCTGCGGATACGCCAAACTCTTCCTCGCAAGCTTTTACTAATTCGTTTAACTCTAACACGGTCATGCCTTTGATAGCATCAATAAATTCTTGAGTAGTCATTTTTATTTTCCTCCATAATTTTCTTTTATTCTGTATTACTGTTTCTATGCCTCTGCCGCGCTGTCGCCCTTTTCAGCAATCTGGTTCAGGACGCGGGCAAGATTTGTAACAGGTGACTGTAAAGAACCAAGCAGCTTGGAAATAAGCTCTTCTCTTGAAGGGATGCTTGCAAGCTGTTTTACTCCATCTACATCATAAAAGTCACCTTCAACAACAGCGCCTTTAAATTCCAGCGCTTCTGCTTCTTTTGCCATATTGCTTAAAATCCTGACCGGCGCGGTCGCATCTTCCTTTGAAATTGCAATCGCAGATGGTCCGTCTAATAAATCATCTAACTTTGCAAAATCACTGCCTTCAAAAGCACGCTTCATCAAAGTATTTTTATATACCTTGTATTCACATCCTGCTTCTCTCAGGCTCTTGCGAAGCCTTGTATCCTGCTCTACGGTCAAGCCGCGGTAATCTACCAGGACAACGCTTGCCGCATTCTCTACTTTTGCCTTGATCTCGTCAATAATCGGCTGCTTTACTTCAACCTTTGCCATAAATGAAATCTCCTTTCCTGGGCAGTTACCCACATATTTTTCACTGCGCGCATGAAAGTTTTCTCTATATTATGATCTCTTTCACGGCTTACCTGTTTTCAAACCTGCAAACCTCTTCTATCAAGAAAACCTCCCTGCCAAATAGACAGAGAGGTGTAATCGCAATCATATCATGAAATTCCATCTTCCTCGGCAGGCGGTTTTCCTTACGCCGGTTCTCCGGCACCTGCTGTCTACGGCAGTGCTGTCTCGCTTCTGCAAGACCTCATCTATACTACCATAGAAAATAATGGGATGTCAAGTCTTTTTTCGCTTTTTGCCTACAGCCGGCATCTTTCGCCGGTAATCTCTTTTTTTGCCTGCAGCCGGCATGTTTCGCCGATAACGTATTTTATTTCTTGCTTTTTTTCTTTGCCGCCTTTTTTACAGTCACTTTTATCTGTACTTTCTTCCCATTATAGGCAGTGACCGTGATCGTCGTCCTGCCTTTTTTCTTTGCTGTTATCTTGCCGGAGGAGGATACGCTGGCGACGGATTTCCGGCTGCTCCGATATTTGAAATCGCCGCCCCCGCCGCAGCCTGCGGGCGCTTTGGCATGGAGCTGCTTTTTCGCGCCCTTTTTCATGCTCAGCTTTTTTCTGACGGAAATCTTATATGGGGCTTTCAGCACGCGTATCAATGCGCTTCTCCGGTATCCGTCTCCTGCTGTTGCCGTGACCGTTGCTTCCCCTTCTTTTAATGCCGTCACTTTGCCGGAGGAAGATACGGAAGCCACTGTTTTATCCGAAGTCTGCCAGCTTATCGCCGCTGTCCCGCTGCCGCCTTTGCGGAATGCCGCTTTCAGCTTGATCTCCTGGCCGGCGCCCAGGACAAAGATTCCCGTCCCCGGCGTAATTGCAAGCTCTGTCACCGTCACATTTGCCGCCGCTGTCATGCCATTGCTGGTATGTAGCGCCACCTGCGCCGTACCTGCGCCGTTTGCAACAACCGTGCCATCGGACAAAACTACCGCGACAGATGCATCGGAAGTTGTGTAATATCCATCTGCAAGCGCCGTTTCCGGCACAACAGCTGCCTGCAGCGCCGCCTTTTGCCCATACTGCAGCGCAATCTCTGTATTTTCTATACTTGCGGATTCTGCCGGTACGGAAGCGCCCGCAGCTTCACCTGATATCTCCAGCGCATCTACTTCCAGCTCTGCTTTTTTATTTAACGTCATCTGTACTGTATGCAGCCCATATGCAAGCCCTGTTTTGCTATAAAATGTACAGCGCGGGGAGACGTCTTTCAGCGTAACGGCCTCCGCTTCTGCATTATCTATAGATACCAGAATCTTTGTGCCCGCTGAGTTGACTCCCAGAAATGCGATACCAGTGCCGGTGAATGTATAACTCAATGTATCCCCTTTTTTGGACATCCTTGAAATTGTCCGCCCATAGTTCATATAACTCTGGCTCTGCAGACGCTCTACCGAACCGCGGTATTGTATTCTGGAGTCAAAATCATCAACTCTGTCAATATAACTTACGCCTCCGCTGATCGGTTGCACTTTCAGATTGTCAAATGCGTTCCGGCAAAATGCGCTGCCAAGCGCGACACGTCCAGAATTTACGCAGGAAGCCGCCATTGTTTTTTTTGCGACCTGAACATGGTTGATATATGCAGATACCGAATTTCCCTGTACCCGCAGCTTCAAATTGTTCCACCGTCCGGGCGCAACGCCTTTTAACTTCGTCTTTGACTTGGCAAGCGTATCGCCGTTTCCATAAAGCGCCCACCTCCCGTCTCTGTACAGACGGAGCCAAAATCCATTATTTTCATTTGCCGTCATATTAAACCGGGCGCCGACTGCAGCATAATTATTTTTCATCGCATCTCCGTCCATCCTGACGTCCACAGACACTACATAGTCTTTCCATGTATCGTCTCCCAGCGATGTGACCGGATCGCTCAGCGCCGCCCATCCATTTCCTGTGATTTCTTTATATAACTGCTGCCGCAGGACATGGCTGCCGTCTTCTTCTGCAACAACCTCAAAAGCGCCGTTTTTATCATTGGTATACAGCGGAGTCCCGCCCCTTCTTTCGATAAATTCATCGCCGTATTCAAATCCATCTGAATATGGCAGGGAAAGCCTGGTATTCTGCTCCGGATTGTCAACGCCGGACGCCGCTTTGCGCTCTGCGTAATCCGACTGCCCCTCTGTTGTCGTCAGCGTCACCATGGAGTACGGCGCTATCGTTATACTGTATGTCGCTGTCCCGCCAATATTTTCCGGCAGAATGGTGTTAATCTTTTTCAGCCAGTTCGCATCGTAGGATTCTCCGGCGCCGCTGGTTTTCGTCTCCCAGACAGACACCGGCGCAAATGCCTTTTCCGTGTTTGCTACCTGGATCTGATACGTGCGCTCTGTTTTGCTGTCATTTGTGATAACGGTAGAATAATCTCCCGTAGTATTGCTCATCGCCGTCAAGTAGTCGTCATTTGTCTCTGTAATACAGTGGTCTGACTGTTTGCCATCGCCAAAGGAAGCGCTGTTGATAAAACTCCAGCCCTTTTTGATAAAATTAGTAAAGTGCATCGCCATCACCAGCCCGTTTGTATTCCGGTAAAATCCCGACCACGGATGGTTGGCGGAGACAAGCTGTTTTGGATAATATACTGCGCCGTCATAATAAGCTGCCGCCGCCGGCTGAAACTCATACATTGTCATGTCTGACTGCGCCATCGCAATAATGATCCGATTGGCAATATCTAACATGCCGTTTGTCCCGGATGTTGTCTGCCCGTCTGTTGTATTATTTGCGCCAAAAATAGAATCTGTCGCAACGGAAGCACCCTCGCTGAACCAGATTTCTTTATTATATTTGTCATGAAGTTTTTTAACATTTTTATCCATATAGGAATTATAATGAAAACCGAGTACGTCAACTGCGTTTCGGTAGCCAGCGTCCTTTAACATAGCGCTTGCCGCATACATATTATCTGTCTCGTCCGCTGCTACCAGCTTGATCTCTTTATAACTGTACCGTCCCGCCGTCTCATTGTCCAGCGCCTTTCTCAGATATTTTGTCCACGCAATCTCCAAATCCCGCTCATTCCGGTTTGCACTGATATAGGAAAAGCGGATTCCCCAATCGTCATACGCCGCGTCAAGCGTTTCTTTGTACCATTTATAGCGCGCTTTATTTCCGGCAGAATTACTCTTTTCATATGCGTTTTCTACCCAGGCGGGCATCCCCCAGCAAAGCATGTCTACAGTAATGTCCGGATTTATGGACAGTGCATCATGGGCAAACAGATAGCCCGCCCCGCGCTTGACATTTGCCGGTTCGTATTCCGTCCTTTTTGTCGCCGGTTCTGCACCGGATGAAGTATCCAGATCGCATCCAAGCTCTATTTTAATATGGGAAAGCCCCGCTCCAGTCTCCGGATGAAAAAGCCAGTTCATGATCTCCCAATACTGTTCCGGGTTTTTTTCTTTATAATCCAGCAGAAGCCTGGAAGAATTGTTGCAAGTAACTGCTCCCAGCCCGCGAAACGCGCTGTTTTCCCCGCTCCTTTTGTCATTTCCATCGATTGCGATCGTCTTCGGCGCGGATTGTACGGTTTTTTTAAGAACACCGCCGGCCGTGCCTGCCGGAAAAAGACTGCCAAGCGCCACGCCAGCCGCCAGGCAGAGTGATAACCATTTTTTTCTTTTCATCTGTCCGCCCTCTCTTTCCTCAAAGCGCCGCAAATGCCTGAACCGGCCTTTTGCGGGCGTGATTCCCCCCGCGCCGCCTGACGGCGCCGCGGGCAGTCCGTCCAATACTGCCGCCCACGTACTTGGGCTCCGCTAGCACTATTGTATCACATCTGAAAAGAAAAGTCAGTAAAATCTGATAGCGGTCTGCGCATATCATTCATTAAAATCCGGCAGCCTGCTCGTATCATTCCTTAAAATCCGGCAGCCTGCTCGTATCATTCCTTAAAATCCGGCAGCCTGCTCGTATCATTCATTAAAATCCGACACCCTGCTCGTATCATTCATTAAAATCCGGCAGCCTGTGCATATCTCATTCATTAAAATCCGGCAGCCTGCGCGTATCATTCCTTAGAAAAATCAGAAAATTGTTTTATTTATAATTTTTCTACATCAATTCCTTTTAAAAGCTTGTTTTTATGCGTTTCCGCACCCGATTGGTCAAAAGCATAAACACGGTACAAAAGTACGCACATCTTCTCGCCCACGGCAACGCTGCGCCTCTCAAGGGAACGGTTTGTCGTCAGGCTGACGCCGTTTACTTTTAACGTCAGCTCCAGATAGCTCCCGCGAAATTCGATTTTTTCGATAACGCCTTCCTCTACGGCGTGCATCAGGCCTTTGAATTTCTCATTGTCTGCCTTAAACGCCTCGACAAATTCCGGTCGCACGATTACTTTCTGTCCCGGTTCCATCTCTTCAAACCCCTTGAACCCGGACAGGTCGTCCAGCACGATTGACGTCCCAATAAACTGTGCGACAAACGGCGTCTTCGGACGCTTATAAATCTCCACCGGAGATCCGATCTGTTCGAGATTTCCCTGATTGATAATGATAATATCATCGGCGACTTCAACCGCTTCATCCTGGTCATGCGTCACAAAAATACTTGTGATACCGACTTTTTGGATTGTTTCTTTCAGCCACGTCCTTAATTCTTTCCGGACTTTTGCATCAATCGCAGCAAACGGTTCATCCAGCAGCAAAAGCTGTGGATTCGGTGCGATTGCCCTGGCAAACGCCACTCTCTGCCTCTGCCCGCCGGAAAGCTGGTTTGGATATCGCTTTTCCAGACCGTCTAGCCCGACTAAGGAGATCAGCTCCATTACCCGCTCCCGGATTTTGTTTTTGTCCTCTTTCTGGACTTTCAGCCCAAAGGCAATATTATCATACACTGTCATATAGCGGAACAGAGCGTAGTTCTGGAACACAAACCCGATTCCCCTCTCGCTGGCGGGGATGTCGTTTACGACTTTCCCTTCAATGATCACATCGCCGCTGTCCTGCGTCTCAAGACCGGCAAGCATCCGTAAGATCGTCGTCTTCCCGCTTCCGCTCGGACCGAGCAGAGCCGCCATTCTCCCCTGCTCAATGCCAAAAGAAATATTTTTTGCCGCCTCATAATCTCCAAATTTTTTTGTAATATTTTTTAATTCAACATACATAGCCATCCTCCGCTGCTACTCTTCCTCTTTTTTCTTTGCCTTATATTCAACAATATTTTTAAATACCAATACAATGACTGCCATACCTACCAAAAGGGAAGATACGGCAAACGCCTGCGTAATGGAATCCGAACTTCCCGCCATATATAGCGCGTCAATCTCGAGAGGGAGCGTAAATGTCTTCCCCCTGGCCTTTGACACCGCATAAACAGCGCCAAACTCGCCAAAAGCACGCGCCGTACATAAAATCATCCCATATAAAAGCCCCCATTTGATATGTGGAAAAGTAATCTTTCGGAAAATCGTGAAGCCAGAAGCGCCCATCATAGACGCCGCCTCTTCTTCATCCTTTCCCTGTGCATGTAAAATCGGGATGATCTCCCTGGATATAAAAGGGAATGTCACAAAGATCGTTGCAAGCACGACGCCGGGAACAGAAAAGACTAACGAGATATCCGTCCCAAGCAGCTCATTGATCTTGTCAATCAGCGGCGTAGCCCAGCCGCTTCTCCCAAATGTCATGATATATGCCAGACCCGCAATCACCGGCGAGATGGAAAAAGGGATATCTATCAGGGTAGACAGCACATTTTTCCCACGAAAATCAAATTTTGTCACCAGCCATGCCGCAACTACGCCAAAAAATGTGTTGACCACCAGCGCGATCACTGTGGCAATCAGCGTAACCTGCAGTGCGGAAACGGTATTGTCTGCGGTGAGCGCCGCGCTATATGTCTCCCATCCGTCCGCCACGGCGCGGAAAATAACCTCAAACAAAGGCCATACCAGCATCAAAAGAAAAAAAACAACGCTGATGCCAATCAAAATCCATTTGACAACATTTTCACTTTTCTTTTTCATCCTGCACCTCCTTACGCATTTGTCCTTCGGCTCGCCACATGCTGTATGATATTGATCGCAAACAGCATCAAAAACGAAATGATCAGAAGTACCAGCGCAATCGCCGCCGCTCCTTCATAATCCACATTGCCTGCGTTTAATTTCTGCATGATCACATAGGACACTACCTGAGTCCCGTTTTTCTCACTGTTTCCTGATATATAGATCACGCTGCCGTACTCTCCGATCCCTCTCGCGAGCGCAAGGCCAAAACCAGTCAAAAGCGCCGGCCGGATTTCCGGGAAAATGATGCTCCGGAACGTTTTAAGCCGGGAAGCCCCTAACATGGTAGACGCCTCCTCAAGCGATTCTGGCAGTTTTTCCAAAACAGGCTGGATCGCCCTCACTACAAATGGAATCCCTATAAATACCATGGCAATGATGATTCCAGTCTTAGAATACGCCGCTCCTATTCCTGCCCGCTCTAATGCGCGCCCCAGAAATCCGGTATTGGAATACATTTTAGTCAGTGTGATGCCGGCAACTGCCGTGGGCAGCGCAAATGGAAGCTCTATCATCCCATCCATCAGCCGTTTCCCCGGAAAATCATACCGCACCAGCACCCAGGCGAGGATCACTCCGAAAACGCAGTTGATGACTGCCGCTGCCAAAGCACAGAAAATAGATGTGACAAAGGCCTGCACAACATTGGGCCTGGTAATCAATTCCGTAAATTCCTGCCAGGACAGCCGGAAGGAATATGCTAAAACTGACGCCAGCGGAATCAAGACCAGAAGCGACAGCATCGCCACGGTAATTCCCATCGTCATGCCAAATCCCGGAATGATCGACTTCGTTTTTGTTACACTTCCCTTTTTCAACGGTTCTGCCTCCTTTTCCAGATGAAATCTATGCGCAAACCTCCAATAACCGGCATCCCCCGCATATGGGCGGGGAATCGTCCGGCTATCAGAAATCAAAACGCTTTTCTTTTCAAATTATTTTGAATAAATCTCGTCAAAGACAGCATCGTCTGCGAAGAAATCAGCATATGCCTGATCCCAGCCTCCAAAATCGTCTATCGTGCAGAGGTTTACTGACAGATCAAACGTATCTCCAAATTCTTTCAAAATCTTTTCATTTGACGGGCGGTAATAATTCTCACCGATCAGCTTCTGCGCTTCGTCTGTGTAGAGATACTCCAGATACTCTTTTGCCACTTCCTGCGTACCGTTCTTATCTGCATTTTCATCTACAATGGCAACAGATGGCTCTGCCAGGATGCTGACGCTCGGCGTAACCAGCTCATAATCATCCGGATACTCTTTCAATGTGAGCAGCGCTTCATTTTCCCATGCGATCAGCACATCGCCCTGACCGTTCTCAACGAAAGTTGTCGTTGCGCCTCTGGCTCCGGAATCCATTACCAATACATTATTATAAATCTTTGAGACAAAATCTTTCATCTGAGCTTCATCATTATTGAATTTGCTTTTCGCATAATTCCATGCGGCAAGGAAATTCCAGCAAGCCCCGCCTGAGGATTTCGGATCTGGCGTGATCACTTCAGCGCCATCCTTTGTCAGGTCATCCCAGTCTTTGATTCCTTTCTCATTTCCTTTCCTGACGAGAAAGACGATTGTAGAAGTATAGGGAGAAGAATTTCCCTTAAACTCATCTATCCAGCCACTCTGGATTAGCCCCGCCTCCTCAATAGAAGTGATATCGTGGGCAAGCGCCAGCGTAACTACGTCTGCGTCATTTCCCTCGATA
>CANQCD010000097.1 GCA_947589455.1 uncultured Lachnospiraceae bacterium
GCGTGTTCTGACCGTCTCCCGGCGCTGCCGTATTCTGGCCGTCTCCCGGCGCTGCCGTATTCTGGCCGTCTCCCGGCGCTGCCGTATTCTGACCATCTCCCGGCGCTGGCGTGTTTTGACCGTCTCCCGGCTCTGCCGTGCTCTGGCTTTCTCCGCTTCCATCCAAGCCTTCCGGTGTTGGATCGACAGGCTCTGTCACCTCAACATCGCCAACTCCGACAGAATAGAATACCTTCAACATATTCTCTGTAATGGCTGTCACGATAGCCGTTCCCTCTCCCACTGCCGTCAACGTCACTTTCACGGCGCCGCTCTCATCCACTCCTCTTGCAGAGCTGTCTACTGCGACTACCGCGGCATTTGTTGAGTAAACAGACACATAAGAATCCGTATCTGTCGGAGTCAGGGAGAGAGTGATATCCTTCGTATCTCCCGGCTGTTCCATCTTGATGATATTCTCATCTGCAGTCGTCATGTCTGACGCCTCATTCTGTTTGACATTATCCTTAGGAAATTCCAGGTTTCTAATCGTAAATGTCACGGAAATCTTTGTCGGACTCTCTACCTTAGCAAAAGATACCTCGTGATTTCCATTCAGGGTAAGCTCGCTGTCAGCCACCGCGCTGCCATCCCAGCCGTTGATCGGATCGTTAGTATTAAACTGTCCGTTGTTTTTCAATGCATTTTTGAAGCAGGTGCCGTCTACGATTTCTGCTTCCACGTTATTTTTATCCCACATTCCCTTTAAATCCTCTGCAGATTTTAGGGTAAGCTCTGTATTGTCTACCACAATCTTGTCATAGCGGATCTGCGCCTTGATCGGATGCGTCTCTGACGGCTTAGAAGCATTCTCGTCTGCCAGGTAAACAGAAACTACATTTTTGAGCGCTTTGATATTCGGCGTGTTTTCTTTCAGGGAAGACAGATCCAAAACGGCTGTGTACTGCCCGTCTCCCTTGACTGAAACAGCATTTCCGGCAATCTCGCCACTGTTGAAATAAGCGTGCAGTCCCAAATCTACATGGTTTGCGTCTTTCTGCTCAGGCACCACCACTCTGACAATCGTGCTGACGCCGCTGTCTGCCGTGACAATAATATACGCCGTTCCCACTCCTACCGCACTGATCTGTCCTGAACTGCTCACAGTCGCTATTGCAGTGTTAGAGGATATATAAGAAACGCTATCCTTACTGTCTGCCGGCGTCAGCGATGCATTGATCTGCGCTGTCTCGCCTTTCTTGATAGAATAATACGTCTTATCTGTCGTGATGCCCTCGGCCGTCTCTTCTCCGCTCAGGCCGACAACGACTTTGATATCCTTTTTTACCTCTCCGCTCTGGGTATATGCGTGGATTGTAGTAATCCCCGTGCGCTTCGCATGGACGTTCCCCTGTGAAACAGTTGCCACGCTGTCGTCGTCTGTACTCCACAGGATGACGTCCTGATTTTTCTCCGGCATGGCAGATGTAGTCAGCGCAACGCGCTCTCCAGCAGACAATTCCAGAGAGGAGATGTCATTTTTATCCCCTTGACTAACGGTAAAACTCTCTATCTCTGTGACAGCAGGATCTTTCGAAATCCCATTATCGCTGGTACTGCTGTGGCTGTAGCTATTATAAACCGCCTCCATCATCGTGCCTACTGCGCTGCCCGGATTATAATATGCCATATCCGCACTCCAGCCTCTCATCATCCCTTCGATGATATCTTTATAAACCGGCTCGCAGGTTACTCTGTTCCAGTAGATGAACCCGCCGTCAGCGCTCTTTAAGACGTCTTCTGTATAATCGCCCCATCCCTGATCCCACACGATTGGGCAGACGCCGTAGAATTTTGCCACGCTATTGACAAACTCTCCGTCCAGCGCCCGCTCGGCATTGTTCATACCTGTCTCGCTGCCTGACTGGCTTTTCTGATCCTGTCCATACTCGCCAATATAAATCGGAATATCTGCAGACAGGGTCTTTACATTATTCACCGTACTGCTAAACGATTTCTGATATTCTTTCAATTCATTATATGTACGTCGTACACTATGCATCCCCTTATAGGTGTGTACGGCAAACATCAGCCTGGTCGTCCCGACGTCGCCCGCATCCGCCAGAGTATCCTCCGGCATTGTCGTCCCGGTGCTAAAGGTGGCGAAACGCCCGGTGATTGCCAGCCAGCGTTTGGTATTATTAGAGCCGGTCGCCCGGACTGTATTGACAAACAGCTGGTTCAGCGCATTCAGGACGGCAGTATCTTCGTTCTCCGCCGTGCCATGTGCGTCTGTCACCTCATTCATGCTCTCAAAGATCAAATGCTCGTCGTAATCTTTAAAACGGTTTGCGATCGTATTCCATACGCCCTGATATTTCTGGTATACTTTCTCAATATTCCACTCATATGTATCCAGCCAGCACTGCGGGTTATTGCCGCGGTCGTCATGGTTTGCCGCGCCGTCATGGTGGATATTGATGATCGCATACATATCCTGATCGATACAATAATCTACGATCTCCTGAACACGTCCAATCCATGCTTCATCAATGCTGTAATCCTCATTGATATATCCATTCCATGTGACAGGGATACGCACTGTGTTAAAGCCCGCGTCATGAAGCGCCTTGATATATTCTTTCGTTGTCTTCGCCGCCTGCCATGAAGTCTCGCTCGGATTGATCAGGCCGCCGTCCATTGTATTGCCCAGATTGATGCCGGAGCCCATCTCCGCAAGGACTTCCTTTTTCGTCAGGATGCGGAAGTCCTTTGGATTGCTCTCTGCCGTCGAAACCTTTGGAGCAAGCGCTACCCGGACTGCCTCCAGTGCGTCTCTGGCCTGCTTCAGCTCTGCATCCGATTTGGAAGCTGCCGCCGCATACACTTTCTCCGCCTCGCTGATGGCGGGCGCAAGCTTTGCAAAAGAGTCGCTGCTGTAATCCTCCTCTTTCAGGGACTGACAGTAATCTATCGCTTTCTTTAATCCCAGCTGCGCCTCATTTGTCGCATTTTTCACTGCGCCGTTTAACGCTTCCAACGCACGGGTAAGCGACTCTGTCGTCGCCTTTTCGGAATCCAGCGCATTCTGCGCCTCCTTCACCGCCGTCTGCAGGGCAGTATAGAGTTCCTCGGACAAACAATCGTCTTCTTTGATTCCCTTCGCTTTCCTTAAAGCCTCCCAGAGATTTTCGTCTGCCTCGGCTTTCAGCTCCGCATCGGACTTTGGCTTCTCATCCGTAGAATCCAGCGTCTCAGACTCTACCTGAATCCCAGACGTCTCAAAACCATTCTTGATCGTCCCGCCCTCTTCTACAGTAAATGCCTGGCCGTTGCCAAAAACTACGCCCAACAGCTTACATTCCGTCTCGTTGGTGCGAACCTGCAGGCGGAGGGAGATAGCGTCTGCCGCCCTCCCGCTCCATTTTGAAGTATTCAGGGAAGAAATTTTATTGTAGATGCCTGTGCCCGCAGCGCCTTTCCCTGTGCCAGGCGCATCTGTGCCGTAGCCGCAATGGATGACATAGATTGGGGTTTTATCGCTGGCATTTTTAGCGCCATTATAATCTGATTTTCCACTGTCATAATCCGTATGGATCCCGATAAGCGCTTTATTAGAAGAATTACTGCTTGCATCTGTATTCATCACGCTAAATACAATTTTTGACCTGTCGTGCGCCTTTGTCACCTGGATATAAGGAGTGACTGTTACGTTGCTGCTTGTCAATCCTGACAAATCCACGCCCGCACTTTGCATCTGCGTGCCCGTGATTGTAATAATATCCTGATTTGCGGACAGATCCGCCTCAGCCTGCGTATCATATTTCTCCACGCTTTCATCCTTAGACGCCTTTACTGTCAGCGCCTCATATTTCAAAAGCTTGATCGTAGGTTTTTCGTTGTTAAAATAAAGATTAATACCGGAACACTCCTGTGTGATTTCCATGGAAGCCTTGATATCCCTCACAGAGATATAAGATTGGTAAGTATTGTCCGCGCCTGTAGAAATCGCATCCTGATATGTGATAAAGTTATCCTGCCACCCGCTGAAATCCTCAGTAAATGGCTTGAACACAAACAGTTTGCTGTCTGCCTGCAGGCTGGAGGGATCTTCGATCTGATACGTGATCTTCAGATACTTTGCAGACAGCGTTTTCTCGTCCTGCAATGTCTGAATCAATCCCTCATATGCACCATCCGTTCCTACATGCACTGTGTCCGTCTTTGTAGAAGTCAGTACATCGCCTGATGCGCTTAAAACATTCACAACGTTATAGTCGTCCTCTGTGACGGTAAGCGCTGCCGCTTCCGCCAATTTACCGCTACCCCCCCCCGGCCAGGTAACAGAAGTCAGTACCATGGCCAGCGTGATCACTGCGGCAAATAGTTTTTTCCCTTTTTTGAACATGATTCCTTCCTTTCTATCAATGAATAGTTTCTTGCTAACTCCCCGAAAAAAATACCGCCCCCTTTCTGGTGATATTGTTTATCAGAATTTCTACGGTATAGACAATCTGTCCGCCGCAGAAAACTTCAACCTGTCTTATCCAAAATAACACAGTATGTTATCCCCAGTTGGTGCGGTATTTTTCTGTCTGAACTGTGTCAGCTGCCGCGGGATATCCCGCAGGCATAAAACCAAAATAACGTGAAAGAAAGAAAACTTTACGTCTCGAAAACGAATCGGTATGTTTTTATTATACTAATATATCGATATTTTGACAATAGATTTTTTAAATTTCCTGATGATTTCCTGATGATGGAAATTCCCGAAACGCCATGCGTCCTCTTGCCCGCAAACGCAGGCAGGGACGGCCGGCGCCGCCTGTAAGCCGTCCACAAATAGCTGCTATTTGTCACGCCATGTAATGCGCCCCTTCGTCAGGTCATATGGAGACATTTCCATTGTCACCTTGTCGCCCGGCAGGATGCGGATAAAATTCTTTCTCAGCTTTCCGCTGATATGCGCCAACACCTGATGCCCGTTTTCTAATTCTACCTTAAACATGGCGTTTGGAAGTTTCTCCACTACAATCCCTTCAATTTCAATGACATCTTCTTTTGACATATTCTCCTCCTTATTTTTTCTTTGCTTTATCATTATGATATCCTAATCTCGCGCATGATTCCTGCGCACGATACCCTGATTTTGCGCATGACCTCTGCTTATTTTCGCGCATGACCTCTGCTCATTTTTGTGCATGGTCTCTGCTTATTTTCGTGCATGGTCTCTGCTTATCATGATGAACGCATCCCTCGCATTCATTATATATCCGATTTGACATTTTCATGCAAATACTTCATCACAGCCGCTTATATCAAATCTTCACGATAGGATAAAAGCTCCGGTTCTCCCTCGGTGATCAATACGGTATTTTCATAATGCGCCGACCTGCTGGAATCTCTTGTGACGACAGTCCAGTCATCCTCCAAAAGCCACACCTCGCATTTTCCGGCATTGACCATCGGCTCGATCGCCAAAACCATGCCCGGACGCAGCTTCATGCCCCTTCCCATTGGTTTGAAATTCGGGATCTGCGGCTCTTCATGCACTTCTCTCCCAATCCCGTGCCCTACAAAATCCCTGACTACCGAAAATCCGTTATCCTCTACAAAATCCTGTATTGCCTTGGAAATCTCAAAAAGATGATTCCCCGCCTTGGCAAACTTGACCCCCTCAAAAAAACTCTGCTTTGTAATATCAATCAGCTTCTGATCCTCCTTAGAAATTTCGCCGACTCCATGCGTCCTCGCCGAATCGGAATGATATCCCTTATAGCAGACTCCCGCATCCAGGCTGACAATATCTCCATCCTGTAATATCCTTCTTTTTTCGGGAATGCCATGGATTACCTCATGATTCACAGAGACGCAAATGGACGCTGGATAACCTTCATAATCCAGAAAAGACGGAGTGCAGCCGTATCTCTTTATGACCTCTTCTCCCTTACGGTTGATATCCATTGTGCTGACGCCGGGTCTTATGATCTTTGCCATCTCATTATGAACGATCGCAAGAACCCTTCCCGCCTCCCTCATTAATTCAATTTCATGCTGTGATTTAATTGTTACTGACATAACTTCCCTTCTTTCTGCTCGTCATCACTGTCTGTTCTATTCTTTTTGCCGCCGTCCACAGCCGTCCGGACAAGACGCAGGAAAGCCTGCGGACTGCCGCCAGGTCTTTGACAGTGTATTTTTCCCTGGATATGTAAAGGGGCAAAACACTGGTTTTGCCCCGGTCAAAAACCATATATGATTTTTGTTATCCTAGCCCAGAATTTCTTTGATTGCCTTGCTTACTCCCTCAATGCCGAGAGTGCCGTCAATTTCGCGGAGAACTCCTTGTTTTTTATAATAGTCGATCAGCGGGGCGGTCTGTTCATGATATACATCCAGCCTCTTCTTTACTGTCTCTGGATCATCATCCTTGCGGAGCTCCAGATTACCGCCGCATTTATCGCATATGCCCTCTTTCTTCGGCGGAACGTTCACTACATGGTAAGTCGCGCCGCACCCTGCGCACACGCGCCGGCCGCCCATGCGCTCAATGATCGCATCGTCAGACATCTCAATATCCAGCGCATAATCAATCGCCGTCCCCTTTGCCTCCAGCGCCTTTGTAAGCGCTTCTGCCTGTGGAATGGTCCTTGGGAAACCGTCCAGGATAAATCCGTCTTTGGCGTCGTCTTTGCCTATCCTGTCTACTACCAGGTCGCAAACCAAATCGTCCGGCACCAAATCCCCGGCGTCCATGTAACTCTTCGCCTTTTTGCCTAACTCTGTCCCTTCTTTAATATTCTGGCGAAAAATATCTCCTGTAGAGATTGCCGGTATTTTATATGCCTCAACAATCCCTTTCGCGTGCGTTCCTTTTCCGGCGCCAGGCGCTCCTAACATAATAATCTTCATTGTGTTCTCCTTTCAAAACCAATTACATTGCCGTCACTTCGCAAAGCAGCAATTTTTACTCATGCATTATGATACCGTATAAATTACCTTTTTTCAACTGTTTTGGCAAAAAAGACCATGTCAAAGACGGTATCTTTTTTACCTGGCGTTTCAACCGCCATGCACTGCCGTATGGCATCCCACGATAAAGAGCAGTGCCATCCGGCACTGCCCCTGCATATCCATTCAGGATTATTCGCTGATAAATCCTCTGTAATGGCGCACTAACATCTGAGACTCAATCTGTTTTAATGTCTCCAGGATAACGCCTACAATAATGATGATGGAAGTTCCTCCAAACGATACATCCGCGCCAAACGCACCGGAAAAGAAGATCGGGATCACGGCGATGATCGACAATCCAATCGCACCGATAAACACAACGCTGTTTAATACCTTCGTCAGGTAATCAATCGTCGGCTTACCCGGACGGATACCCGGGATAAATCCTCCCTGTTTCTTCATGTTCATGGAAACTTCCTGCGGATTAAACGTGATCGATGTGTAAAAATATGCAAAGAATATCAATAATGCAACATAGATCACCAATCCCAGCGTATACTTAAATTCGCCAAAGCTCTCAAAATTACACCATGAGTTCTGGTTTAATACTTTTAACACTTTCTGCAGAAACGTGGCGTTGATACCAGATCCCGGCTGAACACCGGCAAAGCTTGCCAGCACGATCGGCATCTGGAACAGGGAACCGGCAAAGATAACCGGGATAACGCCTGCAGTATTAACCTTTAACGGAATGTGGGACGACTGTCCTCCGACCAGCTTCCTGCCCTGCGTCTTCTTGGAATACTGTACGCTGATCCTTCGCTCACCGTCAGAAAGGATAATAGTAAATACTATTGTGCCAATGATCACAACGACAATGACGATCGCCGCCAAGATCCTGTTTGTAGCATTTGATGCGCCGCCGATAAACTTCTCATATAATGACATCATATCTTCCGGCATACGTGAGACAATGTTGTAGAGCAGGATAATGGAGATACCATTTCCTACGCCTTTTTCCGTGATCTGCTCACCTAACCACATCAGGAATGTCGCACCCGCTGTCAGGGAAACGACCATGACAGAAACAGACTGGAACGTCACGCCGTCGGTCAGATAACCGCCATTGCCAAAACCAATCGCCATAGCGACACTCTCGATCACGGCAAGCCCAATCGTTAAATATCTTGTATATTCGGCAATTTTCTTCCTGCCCTCTTCCCCGTCCTTATGAAGCTCTTCCAACCGCGGGATTGCGATCGTCAAAAGCTGTAAGATAATGGATGCAGTGATATATGGCGTAATGTTCAACGCAAAAATTGACATCTGCGAAAAAGAACCGCCCGTCAACTGATTAAAAAAGTCCATTGAATTATTCTCTGCAAACCATTCAGAAATGACGGATGCATCTACGCCAGGAACTGGAATCTGACAGCCGAGACGCACAACTATCAGCATAAAAAGTGTATATAAGATTTTCTTGCGAAGATCTTTTATTTTAAATGCATTGCGGACTGTTTCAAACATCCTTAAATCACCTCAGCTTTTCCACCAAGAGCCTCGATTTTTTCAGCCGCACTCTTACTGAATGCATTTACCTGTACCGTGAGCTTCTTGGTTAATTCTCCGTTACCAAGTATCTTAACTCCATCTTTTGGATTGTTAATGATACCTTTCTCCTGTAATGCTGCAATCGTGACAACATCGCCGTCGTTAAATTTCTCCAGCTTGTCTACATTGATCGCAATGATCTCCTTTGAGTTGATGTTCGTAAATCCTCTCTTAGGAAGACGCATGTAAAGCGGTAACTGACCACCTTCAAAGCCCGGACGCGGAGCGCCGGAACGCGCTTTCTGTCCCTTGTGTCCCTTACCTGCTGTCTTGCCGTTTCCTGATCCATGTCCACGGCCTCTCCTGAAGTTGTTGCTTTGCTTTGAACCCTTTGCCGGGCTCAGTGTTGATAAGTTCATGTTAAACCTCCTAAAAACTGTCGGCTCTCCAGCTGGTACCCGTCTCTGCCTGGACAGCCATCTTCACTAACGGGCCGGGCACTACCCTCGCTACAATACAGCATAATACCATATTATTATATCATTTGTCTACCATTTTTTGCTGAAAACAAAGAGATTGCTTTCTCTTGGCGTCTGCACGGGAGTTTGACATAAATAATTAAAAAAGTACTTGCAGGCCGCATAAAACCTGCTTTTTTTGTGTCAAATTTTTTGTTTTTATTTTGACTTTCCCCATTTTTTATCACTCAATTAACCGAAAGCCCCCATTCCAAAGTATTCCGCTAGTGTCATCTGTTG
>CANQCD010000098.1 GCA_947589455.1 uncultured Lachnospiraceae bacterium
TATAACATTTAAGAAGTGTTTTTGCATTTATTATTTTAGATTACAACTGTCTTTCAGAAAAAATGGGGAAACTCAAACTAATTTATTCTTGAATTTATCCGGTGGATATGCTATATTATGATCAAACAGAGGGAAAGCCAGAGAAGCGGCTACCCCTCAAAATAACATTAGCGTGTTACAGAGTAACAGCCGTCAGCTACTGGGGAATAGTTGGCGGCTATTTTCTTTTGTCCTTAAAAATCTGATAAAGCAGACTGATAAGGGCAACAAGGAACGTACAGAACAAAAATAAATCCTGATATGTAATCATTGTATCGCCCTCCTTTCTTTCGTCTGGAGGGCTTTTATACCCTCCGAAGAATAAGAGGGGTAATGCCGCCTTTGGCTCTCTGGTTTCCCATGTTCCGAGTATAACATAAGTTTATTTATTCATCAATCATATATTTGCAGTATCAAAAGTAATGTTATTGAAAGAAGATAACACGTTACAAGAAAACCGTACAGGAGTTAGGGCAGGAATTAGGTCTTTCATCATTTCTACTACTTCTGTCAGCCCCTCTATCTTTTGTACCAATTCCTTTGACTTTTTATTACTCCTGGCCATAAGAAATACCCCCTTATCCCCTTAAACTCCCACCTTTTTACAAACTGCTTTTAAGCAGCAATTTTCGCAGTCCGGGCGGGTTCTCGCCGTACAGACCGCCCTTCCGTGATACACCAGGCGGTGGCAGAAATCGCTCCCCTCCTCTGGAGGAATGATCTTCCACAGCGCCATCTCTACTTTCTTTGGCTCTTTCACCCCATCAACCAGCCCCATCCGGTTCACTAAGCGGATGCAGTGCGTATCTGTCACAATGGCAGGCTTTCCAAACACATCCCCCATGATCAGGTTAGCGCTCTTTCTCCCAACCCCCGGCAGGGACAACAGCGCGTCAAAATCCTCCGGCACGTTCCCGCCATATTTTTCTTTGAGCTGACGCATACATGCACTGATATCCTTCGCCTTACTCTTTCCCAGCCCGCATGGCCGGACGATTGCTTCGATTTCTTCCGGCGAAGCCTCTGCCAGCGCGTCAACCGACGGATATTTTCCAAAGAGCCCCTCTACGACAACGTTTACCCTTGCATCTGTACATTGCGCCGCCAAACGGACGCTGACCAGCAGTTTCCACGCCTGGTCATAATCCAGCGTGCAGCCTGCTTCCGGATATTCCTTTTTCAACAGTTCAATAATGTCTAACGCCCTTTGCTTTTTAGTATATCTTGTCTTTTTTTCTGTGTTGTGTTCCATCTCGTCTCCTCCATCCTGCCGTTTATCTGATGTTTACCTCTATGCTCTCGTACATCTCCGAATACCCGGTATGCAGCATTTGGACTGATAATTCGCAGCCGCCATTCCCTGCAAATAAAAATTCATATAAATTATACTCGCCTGTTTCATAGGCAAAGTCAACTCCATTGTCCTGATAATGGACATATCTCTGCGGCGTCATTGCCTTCTGTCCCGCCGCGCCCCAGGAAAGCGCCGTCTGCTCCGTCAGGTAATATTCTACCGTCAGTTCTCTGCTCTGATCCTGTCCGATAGAAAGCCCCGGTTCCCGCATCGGTATGATGCTCCCTGCCTTGATGTAGATCGGACAGATTTCCAGCGGCGCCTCCCTCACAATCTCCCTTCCTCCAAAAATCCTTTCGCCTGTCCAATAATCTACCCATACTCCTTCCGGCAGATAGACCATCCTGGCTCTTGCCCCCTGGTTTACTACCGGAGCGACTAAAACGCTCTGCCCTACCAGATATTCATCATTGCATTCCCACGTATTTTTATCATACTGATAATGCATTGCAAGAGGGCGCAGGATAGGAATCCCGGTTTCCGTCTCCTCGCGGAACAGATCGTACAGATAGGGAAGAAAGCGGTAGCGCAGGGAAATATATTTCCGGTTAATCTCTCGTGTTTTTTCATCAAACTGCCACGGCTCCTGGCGTCTGGTAAATTTTGCGCTGTGGTTTCTAAACAGCGGCGCAAAACAGGAAGCCTGTATCCACCGGCATAAAAGTTCCGGCGTTGCATTCGCCCCAAACCCTCCGATATCCGTCCCCACAAACGGCATACCGGACATTCCCAGATTTAAAAGCTGCGGGATGGACATCTGCAGATGCGCCCACAGGCTCTGATTATCCCCGGTCCACGCACAGGCGTATTTCTGCGAACCGCTATAACAAGCCCTTGTGATGACAAAAGGACGTTTTCCGGTCGCCTCTTTCAATCCGCAGTATGTCGCCTCTGCCATCAGATGTCCATATACATTATGTACCTCGCTGTGAAGCCTTGGCATATTATCTCCCGGAAAGACTACATCATCCGGAAACGGCCCGCGAAAGCTCGCCGGCTCGTTCATGTCATTCCAAATCCCCGCAATCCCCTGGTCGGTCAGCCGTTTTGTCTGCTCTCCCCACCACCGGCGCACTTTGGCAGAGGTAAAGTCAGGATAAACAGACTCTCCCGGCCAGACAACATTTTGATAGACATTGCCCTCCGCATCCCTGGCAAAATATCCCTCTTTTATCCCGGTATCATACAGCTCATACCCCTTCTCTGCTTTCGTCCCCGGATCAATAATGGCAACCAGCTTGATCCCCATTTCTGCAAGCTGTCCGCTGAGCTCCTTTAAATCAGGAAATGCCTTCTGTCCCACCGTAAACACCTTAAAATCATCCATATAATCAATATCAAGATGGATCGCATCGCACGGAATCTGATACTTGCGAAAGCTTTTTGCCAGCGCAAGCACTTCCTCTGCACTGCCATAACTCCAACGCGACTGATGGTATCCCAGAGTCCAGAGCTGCGGCAAGGGCGTCCGCCCGGTCAGCCACGTATAGCCTCCCACTACTTCTGCAAGATCCCTGCCTCCGATAAAATAATAACTCAGCGCGCCGCCTGCCGCCCCAAAAGAATAATATCTGTCATCCCCATATCCCATATCAAACCAGGAGCGGTGCGTATTATCCAGAAAAATACCATATACAAAATCACGGCACAGCACAATAAAGAATGGGATTGATTTGTACAGAGCCTGAAATGTAGGATTTTCCACATGCGGGTCAGGATTATCCGAATTCCACATCATATACTCGTATCCGCGTTTGTTTAAAAATCCCGTCTTATCGCCCAGCCCATAGACAACCTCGTCTCCCTGAAACCGCTTGGCAACCGTAAACGCCCGCTCTGCAGCCGAACGGATATTGTGCCCCTCTGCGCGCATCTGCTCGATCTCCTCTTCCGAAAACTGTTCCGCTTCCTCTAATACGCCTCCCCAGTCCTCGCAGAGAAGATTTCCCCGCCTGTCATAAACAGCAAAGAACAATCCCCGCTTTTTCTCCACTGTCAAAAAAGAAGTTTCCAAAAGCGGGCCAGAATCAGCATGTAATACCGACGCCGCCCCCTTCAGCGTCTCTTTCCTCTCTGACGCAAACGATTCCGCCCCCGCTGCGTCTTCCGTAAAAATATGCAGAATCTTATCATTTACCGCCTTAATATAAATAGTCTCTGTCGTCATACCGGCATCTCCAATCCTAAAAACCTGTTGCCATTCCTTTCCTCCGATGCGATACCGCCACACCGTATTGCACCGATAACCCAATCCAAAAAACTCTTATTCCTCTTTTCGTTCCGAAGCGGATCGATACCGCTTCTTTATCTGCGGAAACAGGGCAATCCCTGCCACAGCCAGAAAACCTGCCAAAGAAACCATCCTGCCTGCCGCAGCTCCCGGCGCCCGAAAAGAGATTCTCACTTTGTGGCTCCCAGACGGAACTTTTGCCCCAATAAACGCTTTATTTACTTTTTCAACTGGAATTTCTCTGCCATCTATCAAAATCTTAAAGCCGTCCTCATATGGGATGGAAGTGATCAGCATCCCGTCCCGGTCTACCGTGATTTCCCCCTCCATATGGCTCCCATCCGACCAATTATCCTTTATCTTAAGCGGATTGGCATATTGCGCTTCGTCCGTATCAGCCGGCCAGTCGACCAGATAGCACTCTGTCTGGCTGATCTCATAATCCCCTTTGCCAAACCTGATAGAAAGGCTGCCGCCGCTGTATGGAATGGCATAGTGAAATGTCGTATTCTGATTATAATATACATGGGATATTGCCGTCAGCTTATTTCTTTCGCCGCCTACCTCAATCCACATATCCTGGTCTGGATGATTATTCTTGACAGAAAAGTTCAAAAAGAGCACCTGCGTCCCCTCTTTTCGATTCTCAGACGGCTTGACTGACCGCTCTGTTCCCTCTTTTCGATTCCCAGACGGCTTGACTGACCGCTCTGTCTCTTCTTTTCGGTTCCCTGACAGCGCGACTGACCGCTCCGTCTCCTCTTTTCGGTTCCCTGACAGCGCGACTGACCGCTCCGTCTCCTCTTTTCGATTCTCAGACGGCTTAACTGACTGCTCTGTCTCTTCCTTTCGATTCCCTGACAGCGTGACTGACCGCTCCGTCTCTTCCTGTCCTGCTATATGGACTCTCCCGCCCCTGTTTTCCACAATGCCCTGTCCTGTCTGCAGTTCCCGCCACGGAAATACAATCTTTTCCACGGCCGGGAATTTTAATTTTTCCACGCCCCCTCCGTCTGCCGTGACAGCGGTCTGTGCCAGCGCCAGCTGATTATATGGAAACTGCAGTTTCTCATACTCTTTTTCTGATATCAGCCGCGCCGACACATAAGCTAACGGCGCAGCCGCCCCGCAGTCATAGACGCGGTAATCCCCTTTCTCCTCTTTCACCGGGTAGGGAAGCTCCTGTTCACTGATCAGATATTTCACACCCATCAGGCGCAAAAAGATTGGGTTGAGCGTCGCTCCCATCATCAGGACATTCCGGTGCGGCATATTTAACGGAAACTCCCGCCGGAACTTTTCATAATCCGGCGCATAAGCAGAAGAATATATCGTAGAGATATTCTGACGCAGGCTGCCAATCCTGTTAATGATCTGATTATTCTGCATACTATCTCCCCGCCACTCAAACCGATATCCCTCTTCATTGCCCTCTGCCAGCTCATCGGCGATCTTTCCTACCGTACCATCCTGCAGCCATGCAAGAAGCGGCTCTGTCAACAGCTGCTGATCCTCTTCTAAAATAAACCCGGTAGAAACAGCCAATAAAACAATCCATACCGCCCCCAAACTCCATATTTTCCTGCATTTTCCATAGAAAAGCAGCGACACGGCCGTCACAGCAATATCGATTGCAACCCCGATATCATAAGTCGTCCCACTCCAGCTCCATGCCAGCGCCACTGCTGAAAACAGGACAAAGCCAATAAAAAGCCGGTAAGCAGAAATTTCCTGTCGGGCTAATTTTTCAAAAATATGCGCCGTCAGAAAGAGCATCAGAGGCAAAAACGGGATCAATACCTTCCCGCGTATATATAAACCGCCGTTTAGCAGATAACAGAAAAAAGGAATCGCAAAGATCGCCGTCATACTGATTCCCAGCATCCTCTCCCATGCTTTTTTGCAAAAAAAGCTGCCGACAAGCGCCACAAGAGAAAAAGCGGCAAGCCCCATTCCATATCCGGAATGAATCACCCCGTCAAAACAAAACCTGGGTCCAAAAAGCTCCGCCAGAGTAAAATTCCCCTTTCCTTCACTCCCTCTTCCAAGCAGAGTGAACGCAGTCGGTATCAGGTGCATACAAGACATAGCCACACTGACAAGGATCAGGCAGCCAAAACCGATCTCCTGCCGCACAAACAGAAAAAAACGAAACGTTTCCTCCCTCTTTAAATAGCGTGAAACCTGCCAGATTCCAAGCGCCAGAATACCGCCAATGCTAAAATAATAGCTGGTCATGATCATCAAAAAAACAGAAACCACCATCATAAGCGGCTTTCTTTTTTGCATATAACGATCCACGCCCCACAGTGATAAGATCAAAAACGGCATATAGTTGACAAACATCCACTGCATACGGAGCTGGTATAAAAACGCCGCTGACAAAAGCAGCATAACCGCTGCGCCAAAACAAATCTTTTGAGAAATCCCCTGCGCCAACAGCCAGCGATATAAGAGAAGTACCGACGCCAAAATACAGAGCACCGACACCGCCATGATATATTGTTCCATTTTGACAAAAGGAAGAAAATAAGATGGCAGGATAAGCGGGCTTAAAAGCCCATAATAAGAAAAATAGAACAGATTCTGTCCGCCGCCGATCTGCGGGGCAAAATCCGGCAAAAGCTTCCCCGTCTGGTAAAACAGCTTTCGGAAATAATCCGGAAATACAGAGTGTTGGGCAGTCCAGTCTACATCCGATGCAAAATATCCATACCGCAGATAAAAAAATAACATCACTGCCAAAACAATCAAAAATAAAGAAATCTCCGCCTTGTATTTTTTTGCCACCACGCCCATAGCCCTGCCTCCATTCACTTCTGCAATGGGCTCATTGTATCACGTCGCCTGACAGCTCCGTGTCTGGTTCGCCCAATACCGCTCAGACAATCCTCCGCGATGCGGTGTCGCCTGCGGCGGCGCTGGGCTCATTGTATCACACTTACCCGAAAACAGCAAGCAACGCCAGCCGTCACTGGAGACATATCTGCCAGCCGTCACTTAGGGCATCCCGCTCCGCCTTCAAGACATAGGAACCATTCCATGTTTTATTTCCGTTTCTAAAAAATGGGAACAGGAAACTCCGTCATTTTAAAATATATGGTATTCCGGAATTTTATATCCTAATAAAATGTATTCCATGTAGTCGTGCAGAAAGATCATGGGACAGGATAATAAAATCCACAGATTCGTGTACAGAAGGCAGATTTGCCCCATGAAATTATACTGCTGTCCGGAATAATCCCAGACATTTAAATGCAAATGACGATTGACAATGACACCGACAAACAGCTCTACTGTTGTGATCATCAAACCGCAGACAAGCATCTGGCTGATCACAGAAGCAGTACCGCCCAAAAGAAACTCTACTACGCCTACCATCAAAAAGCACGTCCCGCCGGCAAGGAACATGGAGATATGCGAATACCCCCTTGCCAGGATCTCGATTCCACAATACAGGAAACCACCCGTGAGAAACATAATACTGTATGCCTGAAATTGTGACATTGTACTCCTCCATTCCGAATTGTATTTTCCAAAGTATTATTATTTTTCCTCGAAACAGCCTTCTTATACTTTGGCGGAAAAAGATTTTTTGCAGAAAGATTTCTTTTCTCTGGCACAGAACGTTTTTTACGAAAAGTTTTCTTTTCTCTGGCACAGAACGTTTTTTTACAGAAATATTTCTTTTCTCATTCTAATATGATAAGATGGTTAAAAATGACAGGAAAGGACAGGAATACAAAAATGAACCAGACAATCTTACAACGGCTGAACCAGGCAATCTCCTCTACATTGACAGGAAACTGCGATGACCCCGACTGCAACGTCGGCGCCGCCATTGCCGTAATACATAAAGGCAGGGAAGTGTTTCGGAATGAATACGGATATGCCGATAAGGAAAAAAAGATTCCGATGGCTTCCGACAGCATTTTCCGCTGTTACTCGATGACAAAGCCCATCACTTCAGCCGCTGTTATGACGCTGATCGAGAAAGGGCTGTTATCGCTAGACGACCGCGTCGACCGGTATCTGCCGGGCTTTCAAGACCAGAAAGTATTTACAGAAAAAGGATTAGTCCCGGTAAACACACCTGTTACCATACAGCACCTGATGGATATGACCGCAGGCGTCAATTACCCGGACGCATCCTTCCCTGCCGGACAGCCCATGCAGGACATGATCGACGAATATTACCGGAAAATTTTTGAGGAAGATACGCCAACTACTACGTTGGATTTGGCAAACCTGATCGGACAACAGCCGTTGAAATTTCAACCCGGGGACGGTTGGAACTATGGCTTCTGTGCCGACGTCCTGGGAGCCGTTATCGAAACGATCAGTGGGAAAACCTTCGGAGAATACTTAAAAGAAACCATATTTGAACCTCTTGGCATGACAGATACCGATTTTTACGTCCCGGAAGAAAAGCAGAACCGGTTCTGCCAGAACTATCAGTACATGCCTGAGACAAAGACACTGGAACCATGCACCTGGCAGCACCTGGGGCTTTCTTATTTCCACTTAAAAAAGCCTGCCTTTGAATCCGGCGGCGCCGGTCTTGTTTCCACCATTAACGATTACAGCAAATTTGCGCAGATGATGTTAAACAAAGGAACTTACAACGGCGTCCGCATCCTTGGGAGAAAGACGGTAGAAGAAATGACGAAAAACCATCTGACAGAAAAGCAGCTCGCAACCTATGACTGGGAACAGCTGGCAGGCTATGGATACGGCAACCTGATGCGCGTCCTGATCGACCCGGAGCACTCGTTCTGCCTTGGCTCAAAAGGAGAATTTGGATGGGACGGCTGGCTTGGATGTTATGTCTCCATGGATCCCGTCGAAGACCTCGCCATCATTTACGTAATCCAGAAATGCGGTGGAAATGGCTTCCGCGATATTAAAGTTATCCGCAATATCGTCTATTCTGCCCTGGAATAAAGTCGCCATGCGCAGTCGTTAGAGTTTGCCCATACCGGACAAAATAGAACCGGCATATCGGAATCCGAAAATTCCCATATGCCGGCGTTTCTTATTCCATATCCCATTATGCAACAGCCAACCACTCTAACTCATCCATAAGCTTTTTACCTTCCACTGCCTCACAGTTGCTGCTCACCCAAAGCGGATTACGAATATCCATCGTCATAATCCCCATAATTGATTTTGCGTCCACACAATAGCTTCCGCAATACAAATCAACATCCGCATCATAGCTTGATACGACATGGACAAACTTGTGTACATCCTCTAACCCATTAAACTGAATCTGGAATTTTTCCATACATGCTCACTCCTTATCTATTTATGCATATATAATTCCAATACTATTATACAATTTACTTTCCCCTGATGATGGTTGTGCCATATACCCTGCGCACCCCACGCAAGATATGGATACATGGTATCTTGTCAGCAGAAAATCAAGCGCGAACGTAGTGAGCATTTGATTTTACCTGACAAGATAGTGACAGAATCAAATAGTGCGTCAGCACGACGCCTGTGTAACAGGCGGATTCTGGAACATATTGTATCTTGTCAGCAGAAAATCAAGCGCGAACGTAGTGAGCATTTGATTTTACCTGACAAGATAGTGACAGAATCAAA
>CANQCD010000099.1 GCA_947589455.1 uncultured Lachnospiraceae bacterium
GCGGTCGGAGAAACCGGCGGGAAATGCAGGCAGAGCCGGAGGCAGGGGAGTACCGCAGCCGGAGAAACCGGCGGGAAATGCGGGCAGAGCCGGAGACAGGGGCATACTGCGGCCGGAGAAACCGGCGGGAAATGCGGACAGAGCCGGAGGCAGGGGCGCACTGCAGCAGCCTGCCGGCGGGGCGCATACAGAAAGTCTGGCAAAAGAAGAAAAAATCGCAGACATCCAGATGCAGTCGATCTGCGGCGTATGTCCTTTCAAGAGAAATACGTATGATTTTGGAAAAAAGATTTTATTATCGTTTCCGTCCATGAAGCCGTTTCAAGAGGGAGTGGTAAAAGAGTGCGTGAGGATGGAGCTGCAGGATATCGGCTGCCTCCCAATCCAATTCTGGTCTCTTTCTGGCAACCGCTTTTTGCTCCATGGCTATTATTGCTACCGCCATCTGATTTTTGCGAAGGCAGAGGAAGGAAAATATCTTCTGGGAGTTCCGGGGATTTTCAGCGAAAAAGAGAGAAGAAATGCCGCTCGTTTTGGTTTTTATGATTTCAGGGCAATCGGCGAGGGCGGCAGCAGCCAGGGAGCGTTTGGCTATTGGTTTATGGAGCTGCCAAAGGCAGCGGCACAGCCCGATGCCACGAGCGTGAGATGATTGCCCTGTCTGGCAGACCAGCCCAGTGCGGCGAGCGTGAGATAACTGCTTTGTCTGGCGGCTCAGCCGCGTTTTTTACAGCGGCCGTTCTGCGCAGAGCGCAAAGATTACTTTCCGCTGTGATCGCAGATCAAAGAGAAGATCAGATGATCTGTCCATGTTCCGTTGATCTCTGCATACGACCGGAGATATCCTTCTTCCATAAAATCCAGCCTGCTTAACAGGCTGGCGGACGGGCGGTTATCAGGCTGGACATACGCTTCGATGCGGTGCAGGCGCAGTTCCTGTGACACAACGGGGATCAGGAAGGACAGGGCTTCTGTCATATAACCTTTGTGGCAGTAGTCCTGTGAAAGCTTATATCCCAGGTTGCATTTTTTAAAACTGCCCTGCAAAAAATGAGAAAAGCAAATGCTTCCGACTGGCTGAGAGAGAGAGGTTTTCTCGAAGATCCAGTAGCGGATATTGGTCATTTTAAGAAATGCCCGATATTCGTAATTCAAATTAGACGCCTGGAAATTTTTGGTATAAAAATTTTCAGGGCGTTTTGGCTCGAAAGGCTCTAAAAAATCCCTGTTATCCAGATAAAACTGACAGACAGCGGAAGCGTGTTCCGGTGTCAGGACCCGCAGGCTCAGACGTTTCGTTTCGTATGTAAATTGCATATTGTCCCCCGATTCTGTTTTTTTTATATCAGGCGGCATACGGCATGTCAGAAAACAGAGTTATCCGAGTTTTGCAGGGTGCGCCTGATTCTTTGCTTGCACTTATCATGCAGATTCGCTACACTATATAATATAGTGAGAAGATATTTATTATATACTAAAAAGGCGGAGAAATCAAAATGCAGCAGGCGAGAGACTGGACAAAGGAAGAAAAAAAATATATGAAAGAGGCGGTCAGGCAGGCAAAGAAGGCGGAAAAGTTAGGGGAAGTGCCGATTGGCTGCGTCATCGTGCATGAGGGCAAGATCATTGCCCGGGGTTATAACCGGAGAAATACGCAGGGTTCGACCCTTGCCCATGCAGAGCTTTTGGCGATTGCGAAGGCGAGTCGGAAGTTAGCGGACTGGAGACTGGAAGAATGCGCCCTCTATGTGACGCTGGAGCCATGCCCTATGTGTGCCGGGGCAATCGTGCAGGCGAGGATCCCTAAAGTTTATATCGGGGCGATGAATCCAAAGGCGGGCTGCGCGGGAAGCATTTTAAATATCTTGGAAGAAAGGCGCTTTAACCATCAGGTAGAGACGGCGAGGGGGCTTTTAGAAGAAGAGTGCGGGCTGCTGTTAAAAGAATTTTTTAAAAATTTAAGAAAACAAAAAAAGCGTTCAGTCCTTGACACAGAAAAAAACTAACGCTATAATGAGTAAACATCCGTGTGAAAAAGGATGTGCTTGCAGATTGTCAGAAAGCTTCCGTGCTAGCCGGGGAGTCAGCGGTGCCCTGTACCTGCAATCCGCTATAGCAGGGGTGATGTTCTGTTTCGGATAAACTTTTTGCAAAGCTGCCCAGTGTATGTGGCGTTGACGTTTTGGTCTTGCGCAATGGAAACTCATGAACCGTGTCAGGAGGGGAACCTAGCAGCACTAAGTGAGAACTTTCGTGTGCCGCGAGGTTGCCGGAACTGAGCAGGCAGCATTGGTAACGTTTGTAGAAGTTTTTTCAACGCAGAATGCACGGATTTAAAATAGACAAACAGGAAAAGCCGGAATCCCCGGCTTTTTTTATGGGATAGGAAATTGCTCAAAATGTAGTGGGACGCCAACAAGAAACACGAAGTGTTTCTTGCTAGGGCACCAGCGCAGGCGGTGCCCTTTTTTATGGGATAGGAAATTGCAAGCCCTCCTAAAAGAGGGCTTTGGAATATAGTGGTGTGTAAGGGCAAAATGCGGGTTTTGCCTTTTTATTTTTCCGAAAAGTTAATTTGACTGCCTCACCATAAAAAGGTATAATGTATCGTATCGGAAATAAAACAGTTTTAGCGGCGGGGTGGATGGGGAAGGAACAAAATAAGCGGCGGAGCCGGCATACAGAAATACATTTGATTTTGGAGGATATTTTGTGAAAGCAGAATTAAAGAAAAACAGCGTAAACCAAATAATACAGGGAACCGATATTTTTGAAGAGGGCGAGGCGGTCACAGAGATCGGGTTGGTGATCAAAGGACGGATACGCGTGCGCGCAGAAGGCGTAAACGTAGTGATTGGCTCTGGAAACTTTCTGGGAATCTGCGATTTATCCAAGGGGACTCACAATGTGACATACACTGCGGAGACTAATTCTGCGGTATACACCTTTTCTGTATCCAGCTTACATTCTGCTCTGTCGTCCCTGATAAAGCTAAACGGGGACTATGCGCCTTTGCTGGTATCAACACTGAGCAAATATATCCGTGAGCTGGCAAAGATATCCGATGCCCTGGCAGAGACAGGGGATACGCTTTTCCAGTTTATGAAGGATTCCTATCAGAAATATCATGAGATCGGGAAGAGCACCGGCGCAAAGGCCAGCAATCTCCGTTCCATTGAAGAGTTAGAAGAAAGAGAAGGGAAAGAGACAGTAAGCCAGGAAAAGATTGACTATTACCGCGCCTGTGCCGATCTGTCGCCGGATATCCAAAAGGCATATTTCAGTGCAAGCCAGGTGATCACGAGCCATCATATCATGGAGGAGATTTGGCTGGTAAACGATCTGCAGGAGCATTGCAGAGACTGCGCTGTTTATTTAAGGCAGCTTGCCGGACCGTTAGTGGTCAACGACTCCTGCTTATATCTGAATATATTGCAGCAGGCAACCATGCTGCAGAAAATGGGAAGCGACACGGCGGGGGTACTCTCGCTGTTTGATGATGTGATAGACCACATCAATACCGTAGATAATCTTCTCCACGAGCGCGCCGGGATCGATCTGGAGATAGACCGTGATTTTATGGAGGACGCCTATTTCCGGCTGCTCAACGGAAACGCTCCCGGCGGCGTGGTTGAGCATGACGAGCACATGGCCCTGGTCGAGCACGAGTATGTCAATATTGACATATTAAACGGCGCTTTGAGCCAGATCATAGATTACGCAGAGCTTGACGGGGAGACGGCGGATATCCTGCGCGACAACGTGGAAGCTTTTGCAAAGCTGCCGGATAAATTTTCGACAGAGGATAACGTCAGGGAAATCCGCAGGAATATCGTTAAGATTTACTATCCGCTGTATGAGACAGTCTTTTTAAAAGATTATCATTCTGAGGAGGAAACGCCAGTCGTGATCGACCTGTTCCTGCGCTATGGTTTTATGAGTGAAAAGCTGGTTTCCGAAGAGATCAGGGAAGAACTTCTGACGTTGGACACGGCGGCGACGGGCAGGGGAGACTGCGCGGTATATGATATGAAAGAATGGCTCACTCTGATCATAACTGGCAAAAAAGAGCCTTCCAAGAGTGAGTTTGACCTGGATTATGACGAAAATCTGAGAGATATGCGCAAAACCGGACAGATCACTGCAGAGCAGCAGCAAAAGATGTCAAGAGATCTGACGGCTAAGATGCGCTACGAGCTGCAGAATATGTTTAAGACAAACCATCGCCTTATTGTAACGCAAGTGTCGGCGTTTGTGCCGTTTTTGTTTACCGAGGGATGCAGCTCATCCATTACAAACAGCTATTTGTCCAGCGATAAGGTAAATGCTGTCATCCACCGTCTGGTGCAGATAGACTATTCGATCTTTTACCGGGAAAACATGTATGCCAAAGAAGGGAGCAGCTTTGCAAAAGAATATGTCCAAAAAGAAGTATTTCCGGACATCATCCTGCTGCCCTGCTATGGGAATAAGGGTGTAATGTGGCAGGAGCTGAGCGGCAGGCGCAGGACGTCAAAAGGGAGATTCCTTTTCCCGGCATTTATCGAGGGCGAGCTGTACAATGAAATGATCAAGATATTTGGCCGGTTCCGCTGGGAGCTTTGCCGGACGATACAGGGCTCTTCCTGGAACAATATCCAGATAAAGTCCCTGACCAGCGAATATAGTGATTTTGTCCAGTTTTACCGAAAGAACAGGGAGTTATCCGAAGACAAAAAAGAAAAACTGAAAATGCAGATTCAGAAGTGCAGGAACAATACAAGGGAAGTTTTTGTCGTTGACTACGAAAACTGGATCAAGCATGAGTCGCAGGGCGGTCTTACCTTGAGCAAGCCGGTTCGCGAGATTCTGGCGACCTACTGCCCATTTATCAAAGAGCTGCGTGAAAAGCTCAGCGAGCAGCCGATGTTCCGGGATGCGATGGCAAAATTCACCAGGGAGCGCGGCAAAAAGGCAAAAGAATACGATCTGAAATTTAAAGTGTGGACGAAAGACAATATAGAAATTCCGGAAGAGGTAGTCGAAACCAGGCGTTTCTATACGGAATTTTAAGTCCATCCGCCGTTTAAAGTGATTACCTGACCTGTCAGGTAATCATTTTTTTCGTTGATCTGCCATGCCAGTCTGGCGACCTCCTCCGCCGTGCCAAAACGGCCGGCGGGGATTTCTTCTGCCAGCTGACAGCGTTCCGTTTCAGAGAGAAAGGCATTCATGCTGGTGTCGATCGCGCCACATGCAATGGCGTTGACCTGGATGTTGCTGGGCGCCAGTTCTTTTGCCAGCGCTTTTGTAAAGGCGTTGACGCCGCCCTTGGAGGCAGAATATGCGACTTCCATGGAAGCACCCATATCGCCCCAGACGGAAGAAATCGACAGGATCTTTCCAGCCTTTTTCGGCAGCATCATCCGGATCGCCTGCCTGCTGCAGTAAAAGACAGAGTTTAGATTGGAGGCTATGACCTGGTTCCATTCAGCCGCCGTCATATCCTGCAGCAGTCCGACATGGGAAATGCCGGCATTGTTGATCAGGACATGTAATGTCCCGAAATCCTGCCGGATACAATCAAAAAAGCGTTCGACGTCATTTTCATCCCCCATATCCCCGACAAAGGGAAGGCAGCGGATACCGTACAGGGCGAGTTCTTCTGCCGTCTCTTCCAGTTCGCTGGAATGATGCCTGCAGCAGATTGCCGTATGCCAGCCGTGGCGGGCGTATTCCAGGGCGAGCGCCCTGCCGATGCCGCGGGAGGCGCCGGTGATCGCAACATATTTTTGTCTCATTTTCCCCTTCTCCTCCTTTACTGTTTTGTAAGGAAATCGGAAACCACCCTCTCCGGCCTTTTCCGGCCGCGGTGTTCTAACCGCCGGAATTGGCGGGCGGCGTCTGTGGATCGTGTCTTTTTATCACACAGTATAGCATGAAATGGTAATACTTTACAGAGATTTTTTTTTTTGATATAATAGTATACCAAGTATTTTAATCTTGAACGGAATTTATCCGGGGAAGGTACAGCGATGAAGAAAAAAAGCGTAGCGAAATTGTTTTTTAAAAGTTTGTTAAAATCACTGGTATGCATTTGTTTGATTGGCGGCGTCGGCTTTGCCAGTTATAAGATTTCATATTCCATTTTGACAAAAGACAGCGGAAGCATCAGTTCAGATTCTGACAGCCTTCAGGATATTTTGAAGGACGCCACGACAGACGAGATATCAAAAAATCTGATCTATGTATCAAATGAGAAAGATAAGATCACAGACGTCATGCTGGAAATCTGTAATACAAAGACAAATAATATAGATTATATCACTGTGCCGTCCAATACAGACTACACGATCCCGTCGGTGATGTACCGCAAATTATGCCAGGTAAACCCGGAGATTCCACAGATGATCCGCGTGTCAAAGTTAAAACAGTATTTTGAGGAAGAAAGTGATGCGTACGGATATGGCGTATTGATTTTTGAAAAAATGCTCGGGACAGATATCAGCTATTACACTGCGCTCACCAAAGAAGTATATGACAACCATTACACCAGACAGAAAGTGAACGTCACCTTTAAGACAGAGAGCGTTGCGGAGGATAGTACGCCGGGACCTGACGGCGTAATACCGGAAACAGAGACGACGGCAAAGACTCCGATGAAAATTTCAGTGTTTTCAGAGGCGTACCGAGAACAGCTGACAGACCTCGGCAGCGATGAGGATAAAATAGCGGATTTTATTAAGGATCAGTACGAGAGAATAGACTCAAACCTGACTGTTTATAATAAGCTTGGATATCTGGAAACATATGAAAAGGCGGATGTATCGCTGTTTCATTTCTGGGGCGTGCCAGGCAGCTATAATGGAAAACGTTTTGAAGTGGACGGGAAAGCCTGTAAAAAGGCAGTCAAAGGGCTGACAGGCAATGAGAATCCCTACACGGAGGCACAGGATCTCTCCGCACCGAACAATATTGCGGCGCTGTTATCTGGAAAAGCACCAGCGGGAAAAGGCAGCGGCGCTGTGGCCAGTTCTAAAGGATTAAAGATTTATGTGCTGAATGGAAGCCAGATTGCCGGTCTGGCGTCTACGACAAAGGCGATGTTAGAACAGAACGGCTACACGGTGCCGAAGGTGGGCAATTATCAGCAGGAGACTCTTACGACAACGCAGATCAAAGTGACGAAAAAAGGGCAGGGGGAAGATTTAGTCCAGTATTTCAGTAACCCGAAGATCAGCGTCGGAGGTGTGACAGAGGGGTATGATATTGAGATCATACTTGGAACAGCTGATGCGAATTGATTGATTGGAGAAGGTCATGCAGGCTTCTGTTAAAATTATGGATATTGACGTCGATATGATTTCCAACGACGTCTTTATCGAAAAAATGAATGAATACTTAAATGAAGAACGGTTGAATGTTATATTCTTTGCTTCGACAGAGACATTGAACCGTGCGGTAAACGAAGAGATGTACCGCCAGCTTGTCGATATGGCGGATCTGTTCCTGCCCGGCGAAGAGGCGCTGCTGAGCGCACATCATGTCGAAGTGTTAGAAGCCGGGGATATGGTAGTCAGCTGCAAGGGATTTGGCCTGGTACTGGAAAATCTCAAAAAGGAAGACCGTTCTCTGTATATTCTGGCAAAACAGGAGAGTGAAGCGGAAATATTGCGGGATTATTGCAAGAAGATGCAGCCGGGATTAAATATTGTCGGGCATTGCAATTATGAAGAAGGGATGGACGATGCGGCTGTTGTCAACGAGATTAACAGCCATGTGCCGGATCTGCTCCTTGTATCAATGGAGACTGGGATGCAGGAGCGGTGGATCATGGAACATGTCTCCCTGTTAAACGCCAAAATCTGTATTGCGATCGGCGGGGTTGTCAATCTGATCGTAGCGCAGGAAAAGAAAATCCCCGGATGGGTCCAGGCGCTGCATTTGTCCGGCCTGTACCATAAGCTGATCCGGGAGCAAAAAGTCAAAAAAAATGTAAAGGCGCGTATATTCCGCAAGAAAGTGGTACAATATAATAACCAGATAGAAGAACAAGAGAAAAGATGATGTTTTCAGAACAGCTCCCAGAGCAAGAAATATCATCTTTTTTATTGGGAAAGGAAGCGGGCTGGTCTTGTATTGTCTGTGGGAAAGCGGTATGCAAAAGATGGTATGGAGGCTGGGAAAGCTGGCTGTGGGAACGCTTTTGATGGCGCTGGCTGTGAACCTGGTGTATGAGCCGATGGGGATGGTGACAGGCGGAGTCTCCGGATTGGCGATCTCTGTCAAAGCGCTGGCGGGTATGTTTTTGGGGCGGAGCATTCCGGTCTGGCTGACAAATATTGTACTAAATGTGCCAATCTTTGCGGCGGCCTATTTTGTCATGGGAAAGAAATATCTGGGCTATACGCTTTTTGCCAACCTGTCTTTTTCTGCTTTTTTGTATATGTTACCAATCGTCTCTGTCCAGCAGAAAGATTATTTCCTTGCCTCTCTGTATGGAGGCGTCTTGACAGGACTTGGGCTGGGGCTTATTTTTACAAATGGATTGTCAACCGGCGGGACAGATTTGCTCAGCAGCATTATCCATCAGGTATTTCCGGGGCTTTCCGTGACTTCCGTCCTGTTTACAGTTGATGCGCTGGTGATCTTGCTGGGCGTTGCAGTCTTTGGCATGAGGCCATCGGCATATGCCGTGTTTGCGGCATGGCTGGCTTCTAAAATAGAAGACGCCCTGCTGACCGGGCTGCACCGGAACAAACAGATATGGATTATCTCGGATAACTATCAAGAGATAATCCATATC
>CANQCD010000100.1 GCA_947589455.1 uncultured Lachnospiraceae bacterium
TCGTGTATCTGGTCAGGAGAAGAGAGTGGAATTATGCGTTTGAGCTGGCGGTTGTCTGCGGCATCATCTGCAACACAATATTTTTTTTGATACTTCATTTTGTTATGGATAACAATATTAATATCCCGGCGCTGATTGGAGGAAGCCTTGTCTCGGGTCTCTTTGTCTGGGTCGTCCAGTTTATGCATCTGGCGCTGAATTATGCGGGTGTTGAAAACCTGCAGTTTGAAGATGATGAATATTACTACTATGTGAGGGCCGTTCCCAAAATGAGCGTTGCAGCCCCGCAAAAAAAAGTAAAGCATTTTAATACGAAACGTTTTTCGGAATACCGCAGGCGCGCGGAGCAGGAGAGCGGGCAGGAGGAAGAAAGAGAAGACGAAAGGTAGCGGCGGGTGCCGCGGCCGGCTCACATTTGTATGACGGAGGAGAACATGGAAAATTTTATCAAAGCAGTGAAAGACATGATATTGTTTTTATCCCTGCCCAGGATTACATTGATTGATATCATTGAAATGGCAATTATCGCCTTTTCGTTGTACCATATTATTCTCTGGGCGAAAAGGACAAGGGTATGGACATTGTTAAAGGGGATTGTCGTGCTTTTGCTCGCCTATCTGATCGCTTATTTTCTCGATATGACGACGATTCTTTGGATATTTAATAAAACGCTGGCGATCGGGATCACCGCGCTTGCCGTGATCTTTCAGCCGGAGCTGAGAAAGGCGTTAGAGGAACTGGGGAGAAAGAATTTTGTCACGTCAATTCTTCCGTTTGACGAGACAAAGGATAAAAATGTCCGTTTCTCCGACCGCTCCATCAATGAGATTGTCAAGGCTTCTGTGGAACTGGCAAAAGTGAAAACGGGCGCGTTGATCATATTAGAACGGGAGATCAGCCTGGCCGAGTATGAGAGGACAGGCATCACGATTGATTCTGCGATCAGCAGCCAGCTGCTGATGAATATTTTTGAACATAATACCCCGCTGCACGACGGCGCAGTTATTTTGCGGAATGACAGGATCATCTCGGCGACCTGTTACCTGCCTCTCTCGGATAATCTGGGGCTTTCTAAAGAACTGGGGACAAGGCACCGCGCCGGCGTTGGGATCAGCGAGGTCAGCGATAGCATTACGGTGATCGTGTCAGAGGAAACCGGAAGGATCTCGATTGCAGTGATGGGAAAACTGCTCCGCAATGTGGACGGCGATCTGTTAAAAAAGAAATTGCGGGAAACACAGGGAAAGACAGAAGAGCCGAAGGCAAAGAAACAGTTTAAACTAAAAGAAGGATTTCGGCGGATCAGGAAGCCGCATGAAAAGAAAAAACCGGAATAACAGAAAAGAGGAGGAGGTCCCGTGCCAAAGAGCGAATCAATGAAAAAATGGAAGACCAGGGAATTTTGGAAAGGAATTTTTACGCACAATCTTTCAATCAAGATACTCTCTGTGATCGGTGCGGTGCTTATCTGGCTTCTGATTGTCAATATAGATAATCCGTATAAGACAAAGTCGTTTATCGTGCAGGTGGACACGATCAATGAGGAGGCGCTGCGCTCAGTCAATAAAGTATATGAGATTGTGGACGGCAGTACGGCGACGGTCAATGTGACGGCAAAGCGCAGCGTGGTCGACAATCTGGAACCTACAGATATCCGCGCAGTGGCCGATTTATCGGAGCTGTCTGCTGTCAATTCCGTGGCGATCAAGGTTTCCTTAAATAAAAAAGTCTCTTCCGATGTTGTCTTAGAGTGCAACCAGGTCATGAAGGTTTCCCTGGAGGATATGGAAACAAAGCTGATGAAGGTTGTCGTGGAGACGACAGGAACCCCGGCGGAGGGGTATCTGGTGGGCGAGTGTAAGGTAAAGCCGGGCGTTGTGGAAGTGACGGGGGGAGAGTCGGCGATTGACAGGATTACGACAGTGAGGGTGTCTTTAAATGTAAATGGTGCGAGCGACACATTTAGTAAAAAGCTGGAGCCCGCCGCTTATGACAAAAATGGGAACAGAGTAAATTCTTCGACGTTATCTTTCAGTACGAGACAGGTAAAAGTGCAGGCAAAGATGCTGCAGAGCAAGGAAGTCCCTGTCAAGGTAAAAGTCAGCGGCGTCCCAGCAGAGGGATATGAATTTGCTGAGGCATCCTGCCTGCCGGAGACAGTAGAGATCGCAGGAGCCGCCAAGAAACTTTCCTCTGTTTCAGAAATAGAGATCCCGGTTGATATTACCGGCATGACGGATCATTCTGCCCGTCTTGAGCAGGAACTTTTGCTCAGCGATTACCTGGAAGAAGGGATCACGCTGGGAGAGGAGTACCAGAGTGTTACGGTTACGATTGTGATTGAGGCGCTCCTGGAGCGAGAAGTGACCTTAGAACCGGGAAGCATTCGGTTCCGCGGGCTTGCCAACGGCTATAAGGCAGAGATTGTCAGCGATAAGCCGGTATCTATTGTGATCCGTGCGCCGGAATCTGCGTTTGCGCAGGCCGAGGGGACTTTGGAACAGGGATATGTCGACTGCTCCGATCTGGGGGCGGGGACTTTTACAATGCCAGTCAAAATGGATCTGGGCAATGAGTATCTGATCATCCGGCGCAGCAGCATTAAAGTCCGGATTGAGAAAGCCGGCGGCAGCGCCGGAGACAACAGCGCCAGTGATAACAGCGATGGCGATGGCAGCGATGGCGGCGGCAGCGATAGCGAGCGAGGGGAACCGGATAGAACAGATTCCCCTTCTGCGAGCCCGAAGGCGTCCGAACCGGCGGCAAGCCCGTCTGCAACGGATGCTTCGCAGGATCAGAAAGAAGAGGAAAAACCAGAGCCGTCGGAGAACAGGAAAAGTAACCCGCCGATTACCGATGCTCCATAAAATCCGGATACATAGCAGAAATCGCGAAAAACGCCGCATGAGAATTGTTCCGAAGCGGAATAGGAAATTGCAAGCCCTCCTAAGGGAGGGCTTGCAACATAGCGGTATGCAAGGGCACCAGCGCAGGCGGTACCCTTTTTTCTGAAACTTTTTGTACATTGGCAGATTTTGTTTTAGATAAATGGCTCTGTTCAGGCGAAGGGGGAGCGGATGACCGGCTGCAGCTGCTTTCCTGCGAGGGCGGCGTCAATCGTATCCGGTATCAGCTCAGTATGGGCGATGAGGGAGTGGCTTTTTTTCTCAAAATTGTCCTGTCCAAATGGTACAAAATAAATATTTTTTGTATTCATCAGCCTTCCCAGATTAGAAAAATTCATCCCGAGCGCGTCATTGGTAGAAATTGAGATTACCAGAGGTTTTTCGTTGCGCAGATGCGCCTTTGCCGCCATCAGGACGGCAGAATCTGTGATTCCGTTGCACAGCTTTGCCATGGTATTGCCGGTGCATGGGGCAATGATCAGGATATCCAGATTGTTTTTGGGACCGATGGGCTCCGCCTCCGGTATCGTAAAGATCCCTTTTTTGCCGGTGATCTTCTGCACTTTGGATACAAAATCCTCCGCCTTGAAGAAACGGTTATCCAGCGTGCTGCTCTTGCCGGAAAAAATAGGGGTAATGTCGTAATTTTTATCAACCATCTTTTCTAAAACGTTCAGAATCTTGCTGAATGTACAAAAAGAACCGGTTATCGCAAAGCCGACGGCAATGCGTTCAGGTATTGTATTTGTCATAAATCATCCTCATTTCTGCCTGACAGACAGGCTTATAGATAGGGCCTTAAAACGGGTTCCAGTCCATTACATATCAATTTTGCACTGGTTTTTGGGGAATATATTCCGGGTATCCCAAGACAGTGTCTTGCAGTGATCCCCTTTTTGGTACAATATGAAAAGTCTGTTCCCCCAGGCTTCGAAGCAATATCAATGATAACGCAGTCGCTTTTTAATTGGTCGATCTGTTCCTGTCCGATCACAGGCGCTGGCGCAGTATTAAAAATAAAATCATATTGGCGCCATAGCTTTTCTGTGTGAAGCTGACATCCATGCGCCAGGGCTCTTGCCTCTGCCTCAGGATTCCTGGTTGAAATATGCACAAACGCATTTAGCGCAAGGAGTTTATCAGCCAGGATTTCACCGCATTTTCCGTATCCGATGACAAGAGCGCTGCTGTGGTGCAGATTGTTTTCACTGGACCGGATTGCTTCGCAGACCGCACCTTCTGCCGTGGCGACTGCATTTAACATGGCAATGCCGGGCAGAGAGAGATAGTCGATACAGACGATATCTTTTTCCCGGCAATAGGACAAAAAATCTGCAGGGAGATTCCCGCCTATGACAATATGGTTCTGCGTAATGATCTTTTTGGCAGAACGCAGAATGTCTGCAGAAGCAGAGACCGGCAAGAGAAGAAACAGCTTTTTTTCTTCCGGCTGAATGGAAGTGCTGGATATCTCGCTGGAATTTATTGTTATGACGGGATATCCCCGCAGCCTGAGATCATCTTCTATATATTCGTTCCTTTTATCTGTACTGGTGCGGAAAATTTGTTCTTCCGGCATATGCCCTGCCTTTCTGATCGAACCTGACCTGCATTCAAAAGATTTTTTGTTATAGTATCCTATGCGTGGAGTGGCAGGAACGTCACTGCCATGGGAAAAATTTGCATATTTTGACATATTTGTTTATAATAATATCAAAGTCAAAATTCACTGAGTTTTGTTCATGAAAACAATAGAAGTGGAGGCTGCCTATAATGTGGAGAGACAATTACCGTATTGGTATTGAGTTAATTGATGCACAGCACAAAAAGCTTTTTGGGATGGTGGAGGAGACAAGGAGGATCATGAATGAATCGGATTATGATGCAGTTCGGCGAATGAAGTGCAGGGATGCAGTTGATTTTATGAAAGCATACGTGGAAATGCATTTTTCCGATGAAGAAAGCTATATGGAGTCCATTGGATATCCGGAATTAACGAGACATCAGCAAATTCATCAAGAATTTCGGGAGAGGATAGTGGAAGAGGAAGAAAAGCTGGAGACATCTCAATACAGGGAAGATGTGATGTATGAGTTCATACATATGCTGGAGATGTGGTTGATCAACCATGTTACGAATGAGGATCAGTTGATCGCAAAGGCGGCAAAATAGCGCATTGTACCGTTTGATATTTGGCAGGGCATTGCTGGATCTCGGGCAGTACGGCTCTTTCCTATCTGGAAGAAGGAGAAGAGCACAGACATGATTAAGGTGGCAATTTGTGAGGACCGGCAAACAGAACTGGCGCTGCTTCAGAAAATTATGGAATATCTTCTGAAAGACAGGGGGCTGGAGTATGAGATGACCGGTTATGACAGCGGGGAGACCTTAGTGGCAGAATATGAAAATCATCCTTTTGACTTGGTTTTATTGGATATTATTATGCCGAATATCAATGGAATTGAAGCGGGGAAAAAAATCCGGAAAGTAGATTCCACAGTAGAGATTATTTATTGCACATCCAGTAAGGATTTTGCGATTGCCGCATATGAGATCCATGCGATGGGGTATTTGTTAAAGCCTTACGAACCGTGCAGGATTGGCGCGCTATTGGATTATTATGTCCAAAAGCATCCGCAGAAAAATTCTAAATATATAGAAGTAAAATCAAAGAGAAGATCGGTGATCATTCCATATAAGGATATTATTTATATGGAATCAGAAAATAAGGTAGTTTACTTTCATACGACAAATCAGGGGACAGTTAAGGTATACAATAAGCTGGACGTGTTCCAGCAGCAGATACAGGATTCCCGCTTTTTGCGGTGCCATCAGAGCTATCTGGTCAATCTGCAGTATATTGCCGGGCTGGTCGGTTCGGATTTTATCACGATTGACGACAATGTGATACCTATCCGGAAAACCGGCCGGAAGCTGATCATGAAACAGTATGAAGACTATCTGAATAAATTAGGAGCAGAGTTGGAATGATGAGAAAAGAAAAATGGATAAAAGGGGCGCTGGCTGTCGCTGCAGCGCTGGCTGTCGGCGGCTGCGCAGGTACGGCGCCGTCTTATCAACAGGCGATGGAGTTGGCAGAAGAGGGGAATTTCAGCCAGGCGCTTCCTTATTTTGAGAAGGCTGTCAAAGAAGACCCCACGGTAGACGCCTATATTGGCTATGGAATGGCTTTGAACCATCTGGGGCAGTATCCGGAGGCGGAAGCTTCGGCAAAAAAGGCATTGCAGGCGCTGCCGGAACTGTCTGACGGGGAGAAAAAGCAACTGGAATATGTTAAGATAACGGCAGATTATGGGATGGGCAGCTATGGCAAGGCGGCGTCCGGCTGTCTTGAGGCATTAAAAATCGATGCATTAGAGGAAATGGATCCGGATATCTCTTATACCATGGCGCTTGCCCTGCATCTGAGCGGAAAACTGGAGGAAGCGGAGGAGACTTGTCTGCAGCTGGTAAAAGAGGACGCTTCGTATATGGATGCGTGGCTGGAACTTGCGTCTATCCGGAAAGACAGGGGGGATTCTGACGGCGCAGTGGAAGCGTATAAGAGTGCGCTTGATGAAGAGAAAGACTGTACAGAGGCTTTGTTTGCACTGGCCGAGGAATATAAGGCGGCCGGAAAAGAAACCGTGGTGCAGGAGATGCTGGAGCCGCTGGTCAAACAGGATGCAGACAGCGTGGAAGAAAAAATCCTCGCCGGCCGCGCCTGTTTTGTGCTGGAGGATTATGACAGGGCAAAGGAATATTACGCCGATGCATATGAGGAGGGGAGCAGGGAAGCGGCCTTTTACCTCGGCGTTGTCCAGCACAGGCTTTCAGAGGATGTGACGGCGGCAGAGAGGCTCGAAGGATATTTGAACGATCCGGAGGGCGACCATATCGCTTCGGCATATCTGCAGCTTGCCGATATTTATCTTGGGCAGGACAAGTACAGTGAGGCGCAAAGCGCAGTTACGTCAGGAATTGCCTGCGGAAGTTCGGGAAGCCTGCAGGGGCTGCGGAAAGACCAGGTGATCTTGTTCGAGAAGCGGGGAAAATATAAAAAGGCGGCAAAGGCGGCTAAAAAGTATCTGAAGATGTACCCGGCGGATCAGGAGATGAAAAAGGAGCTTTCTTTTATTAAGACCAGAATCTGGTAACGGAAAAGGAGGAATCAGGCTTTGGGTGAAATATTGCATGAAACGGCCGCGCAGAAAGAGCGGATTATCTTAGTGGCAGTCGCGTCTTCTCAACAGGATGATACCGAGCAGTCTTTAGACGAGCTCGAAGAGCTTGGACAGACGGCGGGGGCGGAGACGGTTGCAAAGGTGATCCAGAACAGGGAAAAGATACATCCCGGTACGTATATCGGGAAAGGGAAGATACAGGAAGTAAAGGAATTAGTGCGTTCCCATCACGCAGACTGTGTTGTCTGTGACGATGAGCTGACGCCGGCGCAGCATCATAATCTGCAGGATATGCTTGAAGTAAAGGTGATTGACAGGACAGTCATGATATTAGATATTTTTGCTGCAAGGGCCTCGACAAGCGAGGGAAAACTGCAGGTGGAACTGGCACAGCTCCGCTACCGGGCGTCGCATCTGATTGGAGGACGTTCGGAACTGTCACGTCTGGGAGGCGGCATCGGAACGAGAGGCCCCGGCGAGCAGAAGCTGGAGATGGACAGGAGGCTGATCCGTGAGCGGATTACTTTTGTGCGCAGGGAGCTTGATAAGGTGCAGAAGAGCCGTGAGCTGACCCGGAAGAAGCGCCAGGAAAATCCGGTGCCGGTGGTGGCGATCGTCGGTTATACGAATGCGGGGAAATCCACTCTTTTAAATCATCTGACCGGAGCGGGAATCCTTGCGGAGGATAAGCTGTTTGCAACTCTGGATCCGACGACGAGGAAGCTTGTGATGGAAAATGGGGAAGAGATTTTGTTTACCGATACGGTTGGGTTTATCCGCAAGCTGCCGCATCATTTGATCCAGGCATTTCGGAGTACCCTGGAGGAGGCAAAATATGCGGATGCGGTTCTTCATGTCGTTGACTGCGCAAGCCCTGACATGGACGCGCAGATGCATACGGTTTATGACACGCTGCAGAGGCTTGAAGTGGGAGATAAACCGGTTGTCACGGCGTTTAATAAGATCGATCTGTATCAGGAAGACAGGCCGCTAAAGGATTTGCGGGCGGATCAGACGGTGCGGATTTCTGCTAAATATGACAAGGGCGTTCCAGAGATGTTGGAAGTGGTCAGCGATATATTAAAAGCGAGAAAAGTCTTGATTGAAAAGATTTTCCCTTATGAGGAGGGGGGCAGGGTAGGAAAGCTTAGGAAGTATGGCCAGATATTAGAAGAGGAATACCGGGGGGAGGGAATTTATATCAAGGCATATGTCGATAAGCAGTATGAGTATTTGTTTTCCTGAAAATCTGGTCTGCCGCCTGGTTTTGGCGGCGGAAAGGATCCGATTGCGAAACGTCTATTTCGTCTATGATCATCTTGCACAATGTAATGCATTAGTTTGAATCGTTTTGCAATTGCCTGATAGCTCTAAAACAGGAAAGGAAAGAGATTGATTATGAATATGATTGTCTGTGCGGACGCAAACTGGGGGATTGGGAATAAGGGGAAGCTGCTTGTCAATATTCCGGCTGACAAGCGGCTGTTTAAAGAACTCACAACCGGCGGCGTAGTGCTCGGCGGTCGAAAGACGATGGAGGGGCTTCCGGGCGGTACGACGCTCGGCGGCAGAAAAAATATCGTCCTGACAAGAAATCCGGCGTACCGCTTCGGGGACGCGGAGATTGTACATTCCTTGGAGGAGGCGCTGGAGGCGCTGCGGGCGTTCCCGGACGATAAAATCTTTATCATCG
>CANQCD010000101.1 GCA_947589455.1 uncultured Lachnospiraceae bacterium
ATGAGAGTGAGATTGAATTGCTGATGGCAGAGAGGGGAAAATAAGGGTTCCCCGGAGCGGTCACAGATCATTTTGATGATATCCCAGCGCAGATCAGACGCATAGTGAATCGATTTGCCTGGAATGGATGGAGGAATACGATATGAAAATAGCAGTCCTGGCCCTGCAGGGAGCTTACAGGGAACATGAAGAGATGCTTGCGGGACTTGGCGCAGAGGTATCGGAGCTCAGGAAGAGGGAGGATGCCCTGCAGGAGTTTGACGGGCTGGTGCTCCCCGGCGGCGAGAGTACCGTACAGGGAATGTTACTAAAGAAGCTGTCTATGTTTGATATCTTGAAAGAAAAGATAGAAAACGGACTGCCGGTATTGGCTACGTGCGCCGGACTGATCTTGTTGGCGGAGACGATTTCAAACGACTGCCAGACTTATTTTCAAACACTGCCGGTCACGGTAAAAAGAAATGCATACGGAAGGCAGTCTAGCAGCTTTTTTTATCAAGGAAAGATAAAAGACATAGGGAGCTTTCCGATGGAATTTATCCGTGCGCCCTATATTGAGGAAGCGTCTAAACAGGTTGAAGTTCTGGCGCGGGCGGAACAGAAAATCGTTGCCGTCCGCTATCAGAACCAGTTTGCGTTTGCGTTCCATCCGGAATTGACACAGGACAGGCGGCTTCACGCTTCGTTTCTGGACTGCTGTGCGCATCCGCTCTAAAGGGCAATGCAGAGGCGCCCGCCGGTCTTTGCTGTCAGACGCCTGCGCCAGAAGACGGGAAAGGTTTGTAAGGATCTGAGAGCAGGCATTACAGTGACTTCGCCCAAGCGGCGGGAAAGGTCTGTAAGGACCTGAGCGCAGACGTTACAGTGGCTCCGCCCAGGCGGCGGGAAAGGTCTGTAAGGACCTGAGCGCAGACGTTACAGTGGCTCCGTCCAGGCGGCGGGAAAAGTTTTGTTGAGAAAACATCCCCTTTGTGCTATATTAGTACGTGGGGGATTTTTGTTTGTTTTACTTTGGATAGGATGGTGGCGGATGACAGAATATAAATGGAAAGAGGAACAGATAAAACAGATTGGCCAATATAGACAGGTATTTCAAAACATGCCTATGGCAATTATCGTGTTATTGCACAGCCATGACGGAGAAGAGGGGATTGACTTTTATCTGGCATATTGCAATTCAGTTGCGGAAGTGCTTTTAAATGACAGGAAGAGCTGGATTGATGATGAGAAGGTGCAAAAAGAGACAGATGAGTTCTTACATAAGGTACTTTATTCTGATGAGATGAGCCAGAGGACGTTTTACGACAGGCAGTCGGGAAATTATCTGGATGTGATGGCGTATCATGAACAGGAATATATCATTGTGAACGTAAAGGACGTTTCGCAAAAGGTTTTAAAGGAGAAAGAGCGGTTTGGCAAGAGCCTGGAGAACAGAAAGATAGAAGATAAGAAAATGAACCAGCTCTTAGAGAAAGCGCAGGTGGGGCTTTTGATCCTGGAGTGGCGTTACAACCATGTATATGTTGTTTCAGAAAACCAGCATTTCCGCGAAATGTTAAACTTAAAGCTTCCGAAAAATTCCAGGGTGACGGTCGGCATGGTCGAGAGAGTGCTCCACGAAGAGGATGTCGCCGGTTTTCTGGAGTTTTGGAGCCGGGTAGTCAATCATTCGGCGCAGCAGGAGGGGATTTTCCGATGCAGGAATGAGGAGACAGGCGAGATGTTCTGGCTGCTGATCCATGCGACCAGCATCATCCTCTCTGACGGCGCCAGGCAGATTCTTTTGTGCTGCACCGATGTATCAAAACAGAAGAGGATGGAGAAGCGCCTGATGGAAAGCCAGGCTAACCTGGATACTGCCGTGATCCATGCCGGGCTTCACTACTGCAATTATGATATTGGGAAAAGATGCATCTATATGAATGCACAGACCAGTGCAGAATACAAAATGGACGGAAAGCTGGAAAATTATCCGGCGAGCTGGTTTGACAGGGGGATGGTTCATCCGAAAGATATCGAGATTTACCAGAAAGGGGTGGAGCAGGTAAATTCCGGCGTGCCGCACGTCTCTTTTCAGGCGAGGATCTTAAATCTCCAAAGCAAGCAATATGAATGGAAGTTGATAAAATTTACAACGTTTTATAACAACAAGGGCGTTCCGTCGTATGCTATTGTCACAGAGGAAGATGCGGTTGCATTTAAGAAGTTAGAGGAACAATTAAACTTTATCATGCGCCAGAATGGGATTTTCTCTTATGAGATCAACCTGCAGGAACAGAAACTGGCATGGCAGCCGGATCACGAGATTGATAACCTTCTGGGTACGATTGATGAGAAATATGAAAAACTTCCGGACGCTTTGTTCTCCCATCGGATCATATGGGAAGAGGACTGGCTGAAGTGCCGCAAGATGTTTAACGCGCTTTACGCCGGAAAGCAGGATCAAATAGAGGGGCAGCTGCGAGTCTGGTCTGCCAGGCAGAAAGAATATATCTGGCATGAATTGCATTTTTCCATTATAGAGAAGGAGAAAGAGGTTCCAATCCGGGCAATCTGTACGATCAAAGATATCTCTGCCCAGAAACGGAAAGAACAGATCTATGAGGAAGAACAGCGGATGATGAGTAAAGAGGACAGCAATATCTTGGTCACGACCAGGGTAAATCTGTCAAAGAAAAAGATAGAGAGCATGGAGACAGAAGGCGTGCGTATGCCGCATGGGATGATAGATAATCTCACAAATTACCGCACGGGGATGCTGTTTTATTTTGATGAGATTTATCTGTCCGAGGAAGATAACAAGGATTTAAGCTGTGAGAGTTTGCTGCGGCTTTACCGGAGCGGCGTGCAGAGCATGGAAAAAAATTATATTGCCAAGATGAAAAACAGCAACAGCTATCTTTGCAACCGCGTGACCTGCCGCATGTTAGAGCGTCCGTGGAATGGGGACGTCATTGCATTTTTTTATACCAGGGATTATACCAGCGCATATATTAACCAGCTGACAACAGATACGGTCATGCAGAACGACTACGAGATGGCCGGGATTATTTTTACGAATACAAGGCATATCCATATTATCAAGGAACAGTATATGGACGAGATTTCCAACAATATCGACCGGGAATATAATGAGGCAATCCAGGGATTTTGCAGGAAATTTGGAGGAGATTATGCAGAACAGCTCTATGAGCAGATACGCTTTGAGACGGTACAGGAAATGTTAAAGAAGAAAACGTCATATGCAGTGGATTTTGACAGGTCATACAAAGGCCAGGTGCGGCGGAAACAGCTGCGGTTTACGCTTTCCGATGAGGAAGTGCCCTGCATTTTGATGACGCGTTCCGACATCCAGGATGTTGTGGAAAAGGAGATGGAAAAGCAGAGGCAGTTAGAAGACGCCCTGAATCTTGCAGAGAGGGCAAACGGGGCAAAGAGTGAATTTCTGTCAACGATCAGCCATGAGATCAGGACGCCGATGAATATCATTATCGGTATGACAGAGCTGGCAAAAGAAGAGCAGGACAACCATGCTGCGGTGATGAAATATATAGAGGAGATCGAGACGTCCAGCAGGCATCTGTTAAATCTTGTCAATAATGTGCTGGATATGTCAAAGATTGAAAGCGGCGAATTTTCGCTGCATCCGCAGCCGTATACCTATCAGGAATTAAAGAAAAATATTAAGACGCTGATCACTCCGCTGTGTAAACAGAAAAACCACACGTTCCTCACAGAAGATTATGGGGAGCACCATACCGTCTATGTGGATATCATGCGCTTAAACCAGGTGTTGTTTAACCTTCTGTCAAATGCCGTGAAATATACGCCGGACGGCGGGAAAATCCGCCTTATCTACAAGAATCAGATGGAAGAGAAGGAGATGCTTGCGACATTTATCATCCGGGATAATGGCATTGGCATGAGCAGGGAGTTTCAAGAGCAGATGTTTCAGCCGTTTACGCAGGAGGACAATACCGTTGTGGCGTCGACGCAGGGAACCGGACTGGGGCTTTCTATCACAAAAGGGATCGTCGACAAAATGGGTGGAAGGCTGACAGTGGACAGCGAGGTGGGAAAAGGGACCAGTTTTCAGGTGGAACTGCGCGTTCCGCTGGCAGAGAGTTTAGAGGAAAGAAGCGAAGAGGACAGGGCGGAGCAGTATGATTTCTCCGGCAGGAAAGTCCTGGTAGTAGAAGACCATAGCATGAACCAGATGATCATTGCCAAACTGTTGAAAAATAAAAATGCAGAGGTGGTACTGGCGTCAGATGGAAAACAGGGGGTGGAAGTCTTTACATCAAACGCTCCGGGAACATTTGATGTGATCTTGATGGATGTGCGTATGCCGGTCATGAATGGTTTGGAGGCGACAGAGAAAATACGCGCCATGGATCGGGAAGATGCAAAGAAAATCCCTATCCTTGCAATGACTGCGAATGCGTATGATGAGGACCGGGAAAAATCCAGCAAAGTGGGGATGAACGGACATCTGGTAAAACCAATCGATGTCAAGATCTTGTACCGCGAGCTGGACAGGGTTCTATCGTGAGGGAGAAAGCGGTAACAAGTGTCTTCCTAAATGCATGAAATGAGGACAGTATGCACAAAATAAAAGTATCAAAAATCATGTGCGGATATGCCGGCAGCTGTGCCGGCGCATCATTTCTTAGGGAAAGGAAACGGACAGGATGGGTGCGTTTTATGTAGTGCAGGAATCAGGAATCCAGAAAACAGATGACGCAACTTTTTTTGAGAAGGGCGAGGGCATCTGTGTCATGACGCTGGAGGAATGGCAGTCAGAGTTAAAGTGGAGGGAACAATTCCAGATCTGGCACAGGGTGGATGCGATCCATTATTGCAAGCTGGAGAGTTACCGGGATTTTTTATACGGAACGATGTATATCCCCGGAAAGGAAGAGCGGGACATGACTGCGTTTGCACTATATCTGGCCGGAAACAGGCTGATCCTGCTGGGGGAAGACAACGGTCTGGAAGAATATATAAAAGAGTTTCATGTCGGCATTCACCACGAAGAATATTCCATACAGCGTTTTTTGTATGATTTTTTACAGTCGTTTTTAACGGATGATATTTTATATCTGGAAAAGCTGGAAGAGGAAATTGCCCAAATCGAAGAGAAGGTGCTTGGCGGACAGGATGAGCGTTTTAATTACCAGATGCTCAAAGTCAAAAAAGCAATCTCAGGATATTATCATTATTATGTCCAGCTCTCCCAGTTCGGGGAAGAGCTGCAGGAGAATGCAGGGGGTTTTTGGGGCGGGGAAGAGCTGCATTCCTTTGCCATCTATACAGACAGGGTGATCCGTCTGGCAGATGAGACAAAAATGCTTCGGGAATATGCAATGCAGGTGCAGGAGGTATATCAGTCAGAGATCAGTATCCGCCAAAATTCGGTGATGAAGATGCTGACAGTTGTCACAACGATATTTTTGCCGCTGTCCCTGATCGCAGCGTGGTATGGGATGAATTTTTCTTATATGCCGGAACTCCACTATCGGTACGCCTATCCAATTGTGATCGGATGCAGTGTTTTTATTGTTATGGTCAGTCTTTTTTTATTTAAAAAGAAAAAATACTGGTGAAGCTTTGCAGGAATCGGATCAGCTTTTTCGCAGCTTTTGCAGAACGGTCCCTGTGTACTGGACAACAGGAGCGAGCAGAAGCACCATCAATATTGTGATCGCGCCAAACTCGCCGCCGGTAAAAAAGCCGATGGCGGCACAGAAAAAATCCTGGCAAAATCGAAGGATGCCGAAACAGCTGTTATTATTCCTTCGTTTTTTTATGATGTCATCCAGAATAAACGGGATCGCGTCATAGGGCGCCATGCCTTGTCCGCTGTGCATATAACACGCCGCCGCAATGACAAAGACAACCAGAGCCGGGATCAGGATGCCGACGCGCACTGAAAATGGGAGGCTTTCCGGGATTTTGCAGATATTGTGCCATACCCAGGCAAAAAAATCTGCGGTATATCCGACCAAAACCATATTTCCAAAGGTTCCCCAGCCAATGACAGAGCGGTAAAAGATAACCATAAAAATTAAAAGTATCAGATTGACTGCCAGCTGGCAGCTCCCAAAGGTGACTGGGATCGAAAGGCTGCCAATCGTGATATTGCTGCCGGCTGCGGCGCGCAGGAGGCGCGAGAAGCCAAAATTCATAGAGGAGCAGGGATCGGTGCCAAAATGGGTCAATACAAGGAGAGACAGAGAAAAACCCATCATGATGACGGCGGCAAGCATCATGAAAAACTCTTTGTAATTATCCCTGTCAAGACGAAATTTCATCTTCTGTTCGTTCATGGTAGTATCCTCTTTCTTTTTCGGGAAACCTGCTCTGAAAGAGAGGAGCCCCGTTTGATCAATTGCTGTCTTTTTCTTTTTTCTGGCTGCGTTCCCATCTTCCAATGCTGCAGTCGGATTTTAAAATATGGCCTGTCAGCCAGTTTAACAGGAACTGGATCAATTCGATCAGATATTCCTGCTGGTTTTCATCAATAAAATCTAATTCGTCCAGATTTTGTCCGGTCAGCTTTTCAATAAAAGCAGCGTGCTCCTGTTTTTGGAGTTCATAGCCGGGATAACCTGCTTTCAGCATATATTCTTCTTCATGCTGGAAATGCCGGTTGGTATAATCTGTCAGCTCAGATAAAATATGCAGGATCTTGTCATATTTGTCATAGAGATGATCGGCATGGATCAGGTCATTTGCCTCGCGGGTAATCTCAAACAGCCTGCGGTGCTCTGCATCGATCGAAGGAATGCCCGTCAGATATTTTGCAGTAAAACAGAACGGTCCCTCCTCCGTATCGATATGGACTGGATAGTCAGTCAGGTCAATATCCTCGTCAGGGAGCGCGCTTTCTGCGGCATTATCCGGCTGTACTGATGACTGTACTGATTTTCCAATCATTCGGTCGCTGTGCAGGATATGATGGAACAGCCAGCGGATCAAAAAGTTTAAGATCTTATTTAAGTCCTCCGCCGAGAAAGAACCGTCCAGGGGAATCTCGTTGATTTTCTGCAGAAAGTCAGCGTGTTCTTTTTGCTGTTTTTTCAGTTCCGGGTCATGTATCTTCTCCATGTAGTCTTCTTCATTTTTAAAATGTGTAGAAGCATAGTTGCGAAGCTGATGTAAAATACTTTTTGCGACTGTCTGGATATCGTCTTTCTGTTCTGTCAGGGCAGTATCAAGGTCATTGATCAACTGGACCAGTTCCTCGTGCTCCCGGTCAACGCTTTCAATGCCAGTCAGATAATCGCTGGTAAGAATGATCATATGTTTTTTTCTCCTTTCATGGGTGGCGGTCATTGCCGTATCGTTTTGATTATATTATTTATTATAACATAAGGAAAAATAAAATGTCTAAAGAATGTCTAAATAAGTTAAAATTTTCATTGCCTACACCAGGAAACTGTGATAAGTTAAAAGTAACTGGGACAAAAAAGAAAAGAATTTATACAGAATACTGCGCAGAGAAACGCTTCGCATACGCCTGTCATAGGAAATTGCGGGACGATTCAAAGCGGGGTATCGAATAAAAGGGCGTTTTGCAAATGCCTGTATCAAGGTCGTATGGAATGGAGGATTAAAATGAATCAGTACATCTATGGAGTGGATATCGGGGGAACCAGCGTAAAAATGGGGCTGTTTGATGAAAAGGGGGATATGGTTGAGAAGTGGGAGATCGTTACGAGAAAAGAAGATCAGGGAAGTCAGATTCTGCCGGATATTGCCGCTTCGATCGCAGACAAAAATAATGAAAAAGGAATCGGGGCTTCTGATATTTTAGGGATTGGGATGGGCGTACCAGGACCAATCACAGAGGATGGCAGAGTTTTAAAATGTGCGAATTTAGGCTGGGGGATTTTCTCTGTGGCGGAGGAGATGGCCAGGCTGACCGGCGTTGCAAAGGTTCGCGTGGGCAATGACGCAAATGTGGCGGCGCTGGGAGAGCAGTGGCGCGGCGGCGGAAGAGGTTTCTTAAATATCGTGATGGTTACGCTGGGGACCGGCGTCGGCGGCGGGATTATTTTAAACGGCAAGATCCTGACCGGGACAAACGGCGCGGCGGGCGAGATTGGACATATCAAGGTAAACCCGCAGGAGACGAGAGTCTGCGGCTGCGGCGGGAAGGGATGCCTGGAGCAATATTCTTCTGCAACCGGCATTACCAGAAGAACGCTGGAATTGTTAGAACGTGGCGGCAAGCCATCTTATTTTGACCGGTTTCGGCGGGAGGAGATCTCTGGAAAGGAAATTTTTGACGCCTATCTGGCAAAGGACGAGACTGGCCGTCAAGTCGTCGGGGAATTTGCCGCTTATCTGGGGATGGGGCTGGCAAATGTAGCGGCTGTCATAGATCCGGATGCTTTCGTTATCGGGGGCGGCGTTTCCAAAAACGGTCCGGTTGTGATTGATGTGATCCGAGAAGAATATGAGAAAAACGTTATGTTTGCCTTGAAGGGAAAAGAATTTCGGCTCGCTGAGCTGGGCAATGATGCCGGGATGTACGGCGCTGTGCGCATGATATTGTCATAAAGCAGACGGCTGGGAGAGACAGAACGGCGCGGCGTTTTGCGCATGGTATTGTCGTAAAGCAGACGGCTGGGAGAGCAGTGGCGCGGCGTTTTGCGCATGGTATTGTCGTAAAGCAGACGGCTGGGAGAGCAGTGGCGCGGCGTTTTGCGCATGGTA
>CANQCD010000102.1 GCA_947589455.1 uncultured Lachnospiraceae bacterium
ATTTAACCAACTTTTTTCTGCCGTTCACGGATAGCACAGAGACGGCAAGTCCAGACAGTTATTTTGAAATATTTTTTATAGGAAACGAGGAGTTTCCTATAAAGTAAGAAACACTTCGTGTTTCTTGTTGGCGTCCCACTACATTTTAAAGCCCTCCTTTCGGAGGGCTTGCAATTTCCTATCTCATAAAAAATGACCATGCAAGAACACTTTGTCTTACATGGTCATTTCACTTTTACCCTATTGGAAGGTTATCCGTTTGAATTTACTTGTCTTCGTAAATCTCGGCGCTTCCCCCCCCAACAGAGGATTCCTTTTTTGCTTTCCGTCTCGCTCGAAACGGCAATCTCTCCTTTAATGCGCCACAATAATCTTTTTCGGGCACTTCTCGGCGCACTTGCCGCAGCCGGTACATTTGCTCTGGTCAATATGCGCAATATTGTTTTCTACAGTAACTGCGCCAAACTCACACTGCTTTGCGCAGATGCCGCAGCCGATACATCCCACATCACAGACAGCCATGACCTTAGGTCCTTTGTCTTTATTAGAACAATTCACAGCAAACTTTCCGTCATATGGAATCAACTCGATCAGCTTGTTCGGACATTCTTTCACACATTTTCCACATGCCACACATTTCTCTTTGTCCACAACTGCCACACCGTGCTGCACATGGATCGCATCAAACTGGCAGGCAGCCACGCAAGAGCCAAAGCCAAGGCATCCAAACGCGCATGACTTGTCGCCGCGCCCCGGGATTGCCACTGCTTTCTTGCAGTCTGAAATACCATAATAGTTTGCTTTGATCTCTGTCTTTTCGCAGGTGCCGCCACATTTTACGAATGCGACCATCTTGGCAGCGTCGCCGCCTTCTACGCCCATGATCGCGCCGATCTTATCTGCCACTGCCGCACCGCCGACCGGACAGGCGTTGACTGCTGCCTCCCCAGCCGCAATTGCCTTCGCCAGCGCATCGCAGCCGGCATATCCGCAGCCGCCGCAGTTATTGCCGGGAAGCTCTTCCCGGACTGCAATTTCTTTTTCATCCACCGGTACAGCAAACTGAATCGCCGCGATGCCAAGGAGTATTGCGATGACAAGTCCTATCGCACCGATGATTGCTGCCGCTATTATAATCTGCATCATAACCATCTTCCCCCTTTCTACACTAATCCCGCGAAACCGCAGAATGCAATCGCCATCAAGCTGGCTGTTACCAGTACAATCGGGGTTCCCTTAAAAGCATTCGGAACATCATTGTGATCAATGCGCTCTCTGATACCGGCAAGTATCACAATCGCGATCAGGAAACCAATCGCTGTAAAGAAACCGCAGACCACGCTTTCAATGAAATTATATCCGTCGCTGATATTGTTGATCGCTACACCGAGCACGGCACAGTTTGTCGTGATCAGTGGGAGATATACGCCCAGCGACGCATGGAGCGCCGGCATAAATTTCTTTAACGCCATCTCTACAAACTGCACTAACGCTGCAATGATCAAAATAAAAGCGATCGTCTGCAGAAAATCCAGACCTAACGGCTCTAGTATCGCATACTGAACCGGATACGTAATCGCACAAGCAATCGTAATAACGAAAGTTACCGCAATCCCCATTCCCGCCGCTGTTTCTACTTTTTTGGAAACACCGAGGAACGGACAAATACCGAGGAACTGACTAAGCACTACGTTGCTCACAAGCATTGATGAAATCACTATAATAAATAATTCGCCCACTTATATCAATCCTCCTTTTTCTCTGCCGCTGCTTTCGCTGCCTTTGCCGCTTTTGCCTTTTCAGCCGCTTCCTTTGCCGCCTGTGCCTTCGCTGCCTTTGCCGCGGCGCGCTCTGCCTCGATCAGGCCTTTGTTTGCTACGCTGCTGCAGCCGATACATTCTGCACAATTCCCGCCGCAGGCAATATCGCCGCCCGGTACATTCGTAGCAGAAGGAAGTTTCAGCTTGTTCTGTATTGCTGTCAGGAACGCCAGTACCAGGAATGCTCCCGGCGCCAGCACAAAAAATGTAATATGGAAGCTCTCCGGTATCACCGTCTTGCCAAAAATAGCGCCTGACCCTAAAAGCTCACGGCAAATGCCGATGCAGGTAAGGCCGAAAGTAAAGCCGAGCCCCATTCCAATCCCGTCGAAAATAGACGGGAGCACACTGTTTTTCGAAGCATACGCCTCTGCTCTTCCGAGGATGATACAGTTTACTACGATCAGAGGGATATATACGCCAAGCGCTTTATCTAACGAAGGCACAAATCCCTTGAGCAGCAGCTGGATCACTGTCACGAAAGATGCGACGATAACGATATATGCCGGAATACGCACCTTATCCGGAATCACCTTGCGGAGCAGGGAGATGAACATATTAGACATGATCAATACCGCCGTTGTTGAAAGTCCCATTCCCAATCCATTGACGGCAGAAGAAGTTACCGCCAGGGTAGGACACATACCAAGCATCATTACAAAGGTGGGATTTTCCGTAATGATACCATTTTTTAAACGTTCCATACAAGAATTCATATTTTATCCCTCCTATTCTGATAATGATGCAACAAACAGCAGGACGCCGTTTACTGCTCTGGTCACGGCACGGCTGGTAATCGTTGCGCCGCTGATCGCCGCAATGTCGCCGCCGTCCTTTTCCACGTTAATGTCATCCTCTGTTGTTTTGCCTTTATACTGTCCAATAAACTTTTCATCGGAACTGTTCTGTCCAAGTCCCGGCGTCTCATTGCTGCAGTCTGTCACCTGGATCCCGATGATCGCGCCGCTGCCGTCAACCGCCACGGCTATCTTGACTGCCCCGCCATAGCCCTTGCCGCTGGCAGTCACTACATAACCGCCCTTGTCTGCTACAAGCGCTTCGGAGATTTCCACATCGGACAGGTCGCCGCCGGAATTGGTCTTGATCTTTCCTGCTGCCAGATCGCTCTGGAAGTTCTCCAGTTTTTTTGCGACGTCGGCGTCTTCGGAGAACGACGCCCCCTCATAGACAGCCGCATACGCCTCTTCTTTTGCCTTCTGCTCCTGCTGCTCGATCGGCGCTTTCGTGATCTTATAAACGCCCCCTAAGCAGGCTCCCGCGATCAAAGTGATCAAAAACAGGCAAATGGTGTCATGGATCAATGTATTTTTTCCTTTATTTTCCATCTTTGATTCCCTCCTTTCCAAACGGAGTAGGAATAGTTACTCGCTCAATCAATGGAACTAAGAGGTTACAAATAATGATTGCATAAGATACGCCTTCCGCAGACGCCCCGAAGAAACGGAACACCCCAGTCAGGATGCCGAGCAATGCCCCAAACAGGATCTGCCCTTTCGGCGTGATCGGGCTGGTCACATAATCTGTCGCCATAAAGAAAGCGCCTAACATCAGACCGCCGCCGCAAAGCTCCAGCGCCAGATAACGCAGATCAAAGCCTCCATACAACAGCGTAAACACTGCAAATACTGCAATATAAGTAATCGGGATCCTCCATGTGATCACTCTGCGCGCCAGAAGATATGCCGCGCCAATCAGCAGCGCTATGACAGAAGTCTCGCCGATCGTTCCTCCGATATTACCTAAAAACATATCCAGAAGATTTGCATCGCCGCCCGCCTTGATCACCGCCAGGGGAGTCGGCCCCGTGATCGCCTCTAACTCTTTGCCTGACAGATAACGGAAGCCAACTGCCCCATTGTATGCAAAGGAAGTCATCTGCCCTGCAAAAGAGACCATCAGGAAACATCTGGCGCCCAGTGCAGGATTCATAAAGTTCTGTCCCAGACCGCCAAAAAGCTGCTTCACGATAAGGATTGCAAAAACGCTTCCCAGGATCGCCATCCATACCGGAAATTTAGAAGATAAATTCAGTGCCAATAGCAGGCCTGTCAGCGCTGCGCTCCCATCGCTCACGGTAAGCGGAAGTTTCATGCACTTCTGCCATATATACTCTGTCAGCACGCAGGTTGCAACACAGGCTGCGATCAATATCAATGCATTTATACCAAAATTCCAGATTCCAAAAACAGTGGCAGGTATAAGTGCTATAATGACATCCCACATAATGCTTTTCGTGCTGGAACTGTCACGAACATGTGGTGATGATGAAATATTTAATAATTTACTCACGCCTTACACCTCCTATTTCTTTCTCTGGGCTGCCACATATTGTCTTGCCTGCTTGAAAGACTGCGTCAGAGGACGCTTGGCAGGACAGACATAAGTACAGCTTCCGCATTCATAACATTCCATACCATTCAGTTTCACAAACGTATCGTAATCATCATTCAGCGCCGCTTCCGCCATCTTCTGCGGCACAAGATTGCCCGGACATGCCGCTACGCAGCGCCCGCAGCGGATACATGGCGTCGGCTCCTGCTCTGCCACTTCGTCCTGCGTAAGCGCCAGGATGGAAGAGGAAGTCTTTGTCACCGGCACGTTCAGGTCAAACATCGCAAAACCCATCATCGGACCGCCGGAAATAATCTTTACCGGATCAGTCTGATAGCCGCCGCCTTCTTCTACCAGCTCCGCATGGCTGCACCCCAGACGCACATTTACATTGACCGGCTGTTTGAAAGCGTTTCCAGTCAGCGTCATAACCCTTGTGATCAGAGGCGTCTGCCTGCATACCGCGCGGTATACCGCTATCACAGTGGAAATATTGTCCACAATACATCCCGCATCCGCCGGAAGCATTGCGGAATAAATCTTCCTGCCTGTCGCCGCCGAGATCAGGGTTCTCTCACCGCCCTGCGGATATTTTGTCTTTAATACTTTTACTTCAATCCGCTTTTCATTCTGCACGGCCGCCTCCATCTTGGCAATCGCCTCTGGCTTGTTGTCCTCGATACAGATCAGACCCTTTGCCTTGTCGAACAGCTTCAGGATAACCTTTAAGCCTCCTACGATCTCCTCAGGACATTCTAACATCTGCCTGTAGTCAGACGTCAGATATGGCTCGCACTCTGCGCCGTTCACCAGGATGTAGTCGATCTTATCCGGCTCTTTTGGCGCCAGTTTTACATTGGTCGGGAAGCCCGCGCCTCCCATGCCGACAATGCCGGCCTCTTTGACGATATTACGGATCTCATCGTTGGAAAGTTTCGTATAATCACGTTCTTGACCCAATCCCTCAATCCCCGTATATTCGCCGTCATTCTCAATGACAACACACGTTGCATTTGAACCGTTTAACAGCATTCTCGGCTCTACCGCTTTTACTGTGCCGGAGACAGAACTGCAGATATTCGCAGAAATAAAGCCGCTTGCTTCGCCAATCTTTTGTCCTACTAATACCTTGTCGCCCTTCTGAACTACCGGCGCAGCAGGCGCTCCGATATGCTGTGACATGGGAAATACCAGCTCACCCTTCGGCAGCACCGTCTTGATCGGTAAATCACTCGATAATTCTTTTCCTTCGTAGGGATGTACTCCCCCGCGAAATGTTGCGTTACTCATTCCGGTTCCCCTTTCTGTATTTTTTTCAATCTTTAACCCGCTATAGATTTCTATGCCCTGACGTAAGTTTCTATGCCTCGGCCTAGCGGTACTCCAGCGGATTTCGATCGTATGTGAATGTGTTCTAAACCGTTGGATAACTTTGACAAATTGACCAATAGAACTATCCACAAATCAAACTTTATTGTAGCATTTGTACAGAAAAAGGTCAACCATATTCGACACGGTTCTTATTTTTTTCTGACACGATTCTTGTTTTTTTCTAACTCCTTGTTGCTGCACATCGCTTTTTTGAGCGCATTCCGATAGCAAAATACAGCCGGCATCCGCCAACTGCCGCCAAAAAAACAAAATGCGAAGCACACTTTGCCGCGCCAACTAGCGTCACGAAGTGACATTTTCCTTTGCTGGTTGTGCGCATAAATATTTTTACTTTATAGGAAACGTGAAGTTTCCTATAAAGAAATAAGAGCGCCGCCTGCGCTGGCGTCTTCGTATTTTACTTTCCTTGTGATAAAATCTCCTTTGTTCTCTGATGTATTAAGCCGCTAAACTCCTATACCTCATGCAGGGAGATTTTATTTTGCCAAAGTTCCAATTTCATTCTCGATAGAAATGCTTTCGGAGAGCCTGCAATTTCCTATCCCAAAATAAAAGGTTGAAAAACGGCGCAGCAGCGTGATTTTCCAACCTTATAACTGTTTTTTCCATATAGCAAAAAAATTCCTCTTCAGCACGTAAAAACGAACTGAAGAGGAGAGGGGTTTGAGGGGTATATCTCATTACTCTTTAGAGCAACTTGATAACATAATCAATATATCATAGTCACTTAAAAAATGCAAGCAAAAATCTCAACTTTTTACCTTTTCTTCACATTTTTTATACTTTTTTCTCATAATCGCCCATTTTTTATACAAAAACTACGATTTTAATACGAAACCTAATTTGGCTATTTTGGCGGCTAACGCCGAATCTGCGCTCCAGATCACTCCAGTTTAAACCTTCCTACTTCCTGCTCCAGTTTCTGGACTATCTTCTTATTAATATCTGCTTTCTGTTCAATATCGCGCATATTGTCTGACAGGCTGCCAGTGCTCTCGGAAACGCTGACAACGCCTTTCGCCGTCTCTTCTACCGCAGTGTTCACTTCGTCCATGCTGTTTCGTATCATATTCATAGACTGGCGTATCATATTGGTATTTTGCGCCAGGCGTTGCATCATGGCATGGATATCTTCTGCATCTTTTCGGTAATCCTGGCTTGTCACCAGCAATACGCCGTATCCTTTCATGGCAATCTCATCCATAAACTGCAGCATTTTGGAAGTTTCTGACGCCAGCTCATCGACTGCTGTGATCACGGCTTCGCTGACCTGGCTGATCTGGGAAGCAGCGTCTGCTGAATCTGACGCCAGCTTGCCAATCTCGTCTGCAACAACGGCAAACCCCCTGCCTGCTTCTCCGGCGCGCGCCGCTTCGATACTGGCATTGAGCGAAAGCAGGTTCGTCTGGGATGTGATCTCTATGATCTTATCTGTCAGCATGGCGATCTCGCCGACCATCTTGGATTTCTCTAATTTTTCATTTACTGCAACCGACATCTCTTCCGCAAGCCTGTGAGCATTTTCTTTCTCTTCTTCCGCCTGCTTGTAAATCTCCTGTGCTTTTACCTTGATCTCCTGCGTCTGCACATCTCCTGCATCCGCCTCTTTGGAGATATCGTCCACTCCCATGTAAATCTCTGCAACAGATTCATTGATCTGCCCGAGCGACGCCGTTGTCTCTTCCATCGACGCACTCATCTGCTGCATCGTCGCGGAAACATCCACAACACTCTCGCTGGCGCTGCTCAGCCTCTCGACTACAACCTCTGTCGATTCGCTTAAGTTTCTGGTATTATCAGAAACTTCTGTCATCACACTCCGAATATGTCCTAAAAGCGCATTGACATTGCCCGCCATCAGCTCCATCTCATCGCCGGATGTGATCTCCAGCTTCTGCGTCAGATCTCCCTCGCTGTGAACCAAATCATAGAGTTTGTTGTTTACTCTGTGGATTCCCTTTGCAACTCTTATCACAACAATACTTAGCAGTACCATGGCAACGATAATGCCTGCCAGACCAATCTCAACAATCCGTATCCTGGAATGCTTCAGGCTGTCCTCAATGCCGGAAGCGTCATAATCACTTCCCAGAACGGCTACCACTTTGCCATCACTGACGATTGGCTTATATACTGTGATCAAATCTCCATCCGATGTATGGTCAATGTAACCCTGCACATATTCACCGCCGTCAAAAACAGGCTTTAGCTCGCTGTAATCCGCCTCAAACTGCTTGCCGATCTCGGAATGGTTTTTGTCATCTGTGTCGATTCCATAATAGACTTTTTCCCCATCTGTTGTCAGCGTGTACAAAAAGGCGACCTTTCCGTCTTCTTTTACTCTTCTCAGCGCATCTTGGTTTGTCTGATAAGCCTTTGTGTCCTCTTGCCCGGGCTGCAGTCCGGCAACCTCGTCCGCATCGATCACACCAAGCGCCATTGTCGCAGATACTTTTGCCTGCTCAATGCCCATCTCTACCATATCAGAGCGCATCTGAAAATAAAAACTGACGCCCAGCGCCAGCGTCAAAAGCAGCATCATCAGGTTAGACAGTAAAAGGATCTTAACCCGTATGCTTAATTTTCTCGTTTTGTCTTTCATGATATGAAGCCCCCTTTTCAATCCTCTGCAAGTGAAAATAATATCTGATATTAGTGTAACATTACTAAATTATAAATGCAATCCTTAACCCTGCTAATATCGTCAAAAAATAACATTAAAATTCACAACCGCGCCGCCTGACGTCTCAATGTTTCCCATTATCCCGGAGAAACCGGCAGCATGAGATAGATACGCAAGAAAATACATCCCTCCTGGAAGAATGCAAAACCGATACTCTCTGTGCCGCACAGAAAGTGTATCCAGAAATGATGGACACATAAATGCAGCCCTCCTGAGAGAATACAAAACCGATACTCTCTGTGCCGCGCAGAAAGTGTATCCAGAAATAATGGACACATAAATACAGCCCTCCTGGGAGAATACAAAACCGATACTCTCTGTGCCGCGCAGAAAGTGTATCCAGAAATAATGGACACATAAATACAGCCCTCC
>CANQCD010000103.1 GCA_947589455.1 uncultured Lachnospiraceae bacterium
CTGGAGCTTTTTGCAGGCCGAGGGGAAGAGTAGTCAAAGCTGCGGCTTCGTTTCGGACTGGAGCTTTTCGCAGGCCGAGGGGAAGAGTAGTCAAAGCTGCGTTTCCGTCCCGGACTGGAGCTTTTCGCAGGCCGAGGAGAAGAGTAGTCAAAACTGCGGTTCCGTTTCGGGCTGGAGCTTTTCGCAGGCCGAGGGGAAGAGTAGTCAAAGCTGCGGTGCCGTTTCGGATTTGCAGTTTTTGCGGAGCGCGGCGTGGCAGCGGTTTTCTTCGGCATTGGCGAGGCCTGTTTCTGTTTTGTCTTTTTCTTTGGTTTGGCGGCAGCTGTTTTATCTGCCTTGGTTTTGTCGGGTTTGGGCGTTATGGTTTCCTTCGGTTTTTCAGTGGGGCTGTTTTCCTTTGCCGGTCTGTCCTCCTGTGTTGTGACGTGGATGGTGACGCGGATGGTCTGATAGGAGCGGTTTGTGACAGACAGGAATAGTCTCCTGGCGCTGTTTCTCTGTGGAGACAGGGAAAAGCCTGAGGCTGTTTTTTGAAAGCCGTTTGTCAGTTTTTCTCCACTTTCTGTATACAGTATGGGAGAAACAGCATCCGGCTGTGTGCAGGCGACTGCAACGTCTGGCTGTTCTGCCCATGAGATATAGTAATATAACGTATCGTTCGGTTCTATTGTCACGCAATGGCTTTTTCCCAGCGGAAGAAAGTCCGCAGTTGACAGGCTGTGGTTTATCTGCGCATTTCCTGTTTCAGCGGCCGCCTTTGCAGATATCGTGTGGCTGGCGGGACTTTGTGTCCTGCCCGAACAGGACATCCATGCGATGCACAGGATTCCAAACAGCAGGCTGAGCAGGGAAAATCCAGCAGAAAAAGTTGTCTCCCTTTGCCGTATAACCTTTTTGATTCTTTTCATAGAAAAACCCCCTTTATCGTATAACATTTTCCGTGCGCGCTGTGGCAGCAGAAGTCGGACACGCCAGGTCATCCTGTGTGTTGCGGCAATCGATCCTGCGAAGCGGAGGAAAGGATTGGGCTTTATTTTAAAGAGTTTTTTTCCAAAAGACAATAGACAGAATAGACGAAATTGAGCGGCTGGAACGGGACGTATGTTAAACAAAATAGACAAACAGAATTTTATTCTGTTTGCCTATTGTAAGAAAATAACAAAGTGAAAAAGTATTTTTTGTTACATATTTTGTTTTGTGTTATAAATATGTCAAAATGGATTTAATATGCCACATAACTTACAAAACGGTATCCGGCATTTTTAAATATCCGTTCCGCCGCAGCCAGAGAGACTGTCTTTGCGTGATGTGTGACAGGGTCCATCCAGGTGACAGTAGACGAGGTATATTCTGTGATCAGTACGGCATGATCGTTGTCAATCATTCCGATCACTGGTTTTTCCCCACTGACAAAATACAGGATTTCATCTACTGTGCAGCCGGTCAGGTTGACAGGCTGATCCAGATACGGTTTTAACATGGACAGGATCGATTTTCCTTTCAAATCCTTTGCCTCCGCCGTGACCTGCGCCGCCTGCAAAAGCATCTGCGTTGCCTGCTGGATGCTGGAGTCGCTGCCGGACGGATAACTGACGCCGGACAGTTTTTTGCTCAAAAATTTTCCGCCGCGTTCCCAGACAATATGCGATCTGCTGTCCATGACGACTCCCATCTGTTCGTCGGCGAGCAGGATTGCCTGCGCTGCGTCGGACGCAGCCTGCGTGATGCAGCCCCGTGCATAGATATAATATTTGATATCGTCTGAAATACTTTTTTCCGTAAAATGCAAGGTGGTATTTTCCGTGATCATCACGCATTTTGTCGAAGTTACGTGCGGTATATTTTCCACGACAAAGCCCGCCGGAAGAGAGAGGTATTTCTCTGTCAGCGTTTTCTGCGTGATGCGGGTGCTGATATCAATCAACTGCGTGCCGGTGTCCTTCTGGTTCATGATGGTATCGCCGGAGGCGTTTACAAATTTTCCATTTTGGCGTTTGATGCGCTTTAAATGGATGACGTTATCTTCCACAGCCGCGTTTGTGACATAGCGGTTTTTTACCCGATATTTGCGCAGGACACGACCCTTGCAATTTGAGATATCCAGCCGGTAAGCCGGCATGACAACTTCACCGGTCGTAGATTCAAAGATATCTTTGTTCCGCACATAGCCGTATACAATATTTGCGTCAATCGTGCCAAGGACTACCATGCTCTGCCCGGATGGCGCGGATACTTTCAACATTTTTGAAGTGTCCAGATCCAGGATATTAATGCTGTCCGCTCTGCCTTTTTTGTTTAAATTAGACCAGATAAAACACCTTGCGGCTTTCAGCATGGAAAAGTTATCCTTGCTGGCATTTTTCGTCAGGATCTCATATTTTTTTGACGCCATATTATAGGCGTATACAATATCATCTAAGCAGAAGTAGAAAATATTCTTATTGTTGACATAAGAAAAATTACCAAAATCTTCTTTTAACTTTTGATATGTTGTCTCCAAAGGGATATAAACCCGCTCGGTAATCTGGTTGTCCTTTGCGCTGTAATCATACAGCAGGATGCCGACGCGTCCCTCATAATCGCCGCCGTTCATATAGCCGTACAGGATAAAACTGATATTCCCATCATCATCCATGCGCAGGATTTTTATATCATGCTGGTCATAATAATCTCCAGTATAATCTTTTGAATTTACATCAAAAGAAAAGACAGAAGTCAGCAGATTTTTTTTCAAGTCATAATACCAGAGGCTTCCATTGCGCACAAAAGCAAGCTTATTATTAGAATCGCTGGAAGTGATATCCAAATCTTCTGCGTTTGAGATTCCAATCTTAAACTCGTTTTTTTTCAGCGAAAATAAATCCGGGTCAAAAAAGGCTTCCATTGTGCGGTTAAATGCAAGGAGATAAATCCTGTTTCCCGAATAGCGGATGCGGTAAAATTCTTTTACATAATAAGTTTCCCTGCCGGAGTCCGTCTCCGCCTCTACAATATAATTTTGCGAGATAGCGGCTGTTTCAATGTTAATCTCATTGATCACAGGAATGACTTTCGTCAGTTTTTTTGGTTTTAGTTTTTTCCACTTGATCAGGCTGATGCCGGAGTGGATATCCACGTTGGCAAAAGTAGAATCATCATTTGTATTTAACTCCAGATAAGGAGAAATATTAAAGTTCTTTTTCTCGCCAAACGTAGCGGCATGGAACGACTTTACAAAATCCAGTTTTTCCTTTAAATAAAAGTCGCTGCTATAATATTTGATCCTGGTATAAAAATATATTTTTTTGCTGTAGTTTGTCGTCAGCTTGATAGAAAAACCGTATTCTGTACTGGTGTCCAAGCCGGCGCCAATCCGGATATCTGCGGTGCGGCAGCCTTCTTTTGTATCAAAGGCAGTCAGGTTGTCCTCTTCTAATATCTTGTTGTTTGAAATATCAAACAGTTCGTAATCCAGTCTTTTGATCCTGGATTTATTTTCAGAAATCTTTACCGTCAGTTTCTTTGATAAGTCAAGCGGCGTAATGGATTCGCGGAAATCTGCGCTGCTGATCTGGCTGCTATATCCGTGGAGGGTATTGATCGTATATTTTCCGGTCTGTAAGGCGATCGTTGGAAAAACAGAGCCCTGCAGGCTAGTGGCAGTCGTTGAGATAATAGAGATTTCGGGAATCGTCCTGCCAAAAAAGATTACGCCTCCGATAAATAAAAAAAATAAAAAAAGGATTTTATATACATATTTTAACATAGCTACCAGCTTTCTGTTTATATTCTATAAAAACGACCAGGTTTTCACAATCAAGTATAGCGTATCAAATGCGGTAATGCAATCACATTCGTCACATTTTTAAAAAACAAACATACATTGCATAATAAAAGGCAATTCGGGGAGTGAGAATATTTATGGAAATAGAAGCAGGGAAAAAATATCCAAAAGGAAATGTGGTCACGTTTCCCCTGGAATTAACACAGTTAAGGGAAGAGCAGAGCGCCGAAAATACGAATTATCTGTATCCGGCCGAGGTGTTTAAAATCCAGGAGCAGGTCGAGGATGCGTGCGACAGGCTGGAGTATGACGGGAGTTTTATGTACGACGCATATCCGGATAAGGTGTCGCTGGAATGCCTGGCAAAAAAAGTATGCGAGAAATGCGACTGCGATTATAAGTCAGAGATCAGTAACCGCTGGTTCCGCGCGCTGATCCAGATGATGCTGTGCAATGAAATGTCATATCGGCGCAGGAGAAGACAGTGCCACAAAGATCATCTTGGAAAATGTACAGAGTGATCCGTTTTTAAAAATCTGTGCGGATAACCGGATTTCCAAAGTAGATTTTCTTTTTTGTGATCACCGCCTGGAGGTTAAACTGCATTCCTGCGTTCTGGGGAAACCGGCTGGCAAGCGCGGGACTGTAGTAATATAAATCTGCATAATTTTTTTCTATGTGGCAGGAGATGAGGGAAATATTTTTATCATATTGTTTTAGATAATCCGATACCTGTTTTGGCGAAGAGGACAGGAAATCTGTCTCCTGCCCGGTCTGATAGGCGGGGATCGCCTTATAGGGCGATGAAAAAAAGCTGTCAAAGAGAATCTGGTATATGGCGAAGATCCAGCACAGCAGGGTAAGGCATGTCAAAAGTAATATGGCAGTCTGTTTTTTATTTATAAAATGCATGATGGCAAGTCCTTTCTGTGAATGATTTAATAACGAGTTTTTTGCAGACAATAGGCTGCATTTTTAACAAGTTTTTTGCAAATCATAAGCAGCGTTTCCTAAAAAATTTTTTGTAGATAATAAGCTGCACTTTCAACAAGTTTTTTGCAAATAATAAGCAGCGTTTCCAAAAATTTTTTGCAGATAATAAGCTGCTCTGCCATCAGTTTTGCCAATTACTAAAAATTTATTCTTTTTCTTCCAATAAAATCTGATAGACTTCCCGCTTTGTGATTCCCCGGTCTTTTGCCACCTGCTTCATCGCCTCTTTCCTATCCATTCCGCCGCCGGTATACCTTTCCATGTGTTCCGGGATGGTCAGCGATTTCCACGCCGCCTGTGCTTCGGCGTCCAGCGCATCCTGCCGGACGCCTTCGATTACCAGAACATATTCCCCGCGGGGAGCCTGTTCGTCCAAGAAATCAATGGCGGCAGGGAGGGTAAACTGTTGGACAGATTCATGGAGTTTTGTCAATTCTCTGCACAGTGTGATCCGGCGCTCGCCGAGGGCGGAGTAGAGTTCTTTGAGCGTTGCTTTTAAATGATGGGGCGCTTCATAGAGAATGATCGTGCGGGTTTCTGTTTTCAGGCTTTCCAGGATTTTTTGGCGTTCCTTCTTATCATGGGGTAGGAATGCTTCAAAGGCAAAACGCCTTGTAGAAAGGCCGGATAATGTCAGTGCAGTGATACAGGCACACGCGCCCGGCAGGGACGTGACGCAAAGCCCTGCTTCATACGCCTGCCGCACAATCTCTTCGCCAGGATCGGAGATGCCCGGCGTGCCCGCATCGGTCACAAGGGCGATATCTTTGCCGTCCAGAAGCTGATCGACCAGCCTGGCGGCCTTCTGTATCTTATTATATTCGTGGTAACTTGTCATCGGTGTTTTAATGTCAAAATGATTGAGAAGCCGGATCGTGTTACGCGTATCTTCCGCAGCGATCAGATCGACTTCTTTTAATGTGCGCAGGACGCGGAGGGTAATATCTTCTAAATTGCCGATTGGCGTAGCGCATAAATATAAAGTTCCTGCCATGATCTGCCTCCATAAAGTCCGGGAATCTCCGTATAGAGTAGTCATTCCCCAGTGTGATATAAATCCAAAAGTTGTTTTGTGTATTTGCCCGGGCTTTCGTATACAATGAGCGGCGGTTCTGTTTTTATCATAGGGTTGCCGTCCAACACGGCTTCGAGGAGCACCATATTTGGCTCTCTGTCAAGATAGGGATAGACAAAGCGCATCCTCTTTGGCTCAAGGCGGTATTTGGAAAGAATACGGAAAATTTCCGCCAGACGAAATGGGCGGTGTACCATAAAAAGGCTCTTTTTCGGTTTTAGGACAAGGGAGCTTTCGCGGATAACGTCTTCTAATGTGCAGAGGATTTCATGGCGGGCGATTGCTTTTGGCATATCCGGATTTTTCAGCCCATGCCGGTCGTTCATATACGGCGGGTTTGTGACAACCGCATCAAATACATGCTTCCCAAAAAGAGAAGAAGCTTCCGTCAGGCTGCCGTCCGTGATGCGGATCCTGTGTTCCAGGCTATTTAACTTTACACTGCGGCGCGCCATGTCCGCGCTTTCTTCCTGGATTTCAAGCGCCTCAAACCGGTTGTCTCCGGGTCTTGCGGCAAGCAGGATCGGCAGGACGCCTGTCCCGGTTCCCATGTCCAGTATCGTCTGTTTTTTCCCCAGCCTGACAAAGTGCGAGAGGAGGACGGCGTCCATTCCAAAGCAAAACTTTTCCGGATTTTGGATAATATAATAGCCGTTTCTCTGTAAGTCGTCGATCCGCTCGCCCGTTTTCAGTTCTACAGAAGCGTTCATAGGGATAGCATGTCCTTTCTCGCTGCAGGGATGGCAGAAAAATGATCGCGTCACCCTTTGCTGTTGCGGTTGTGGTAAGTCTTGCTGTTTGTGCGGTAATTATTCCTGCCGTTTCTGGCGTTTGGCCCGGCGGAATAATTGTTCGCGCGGGAATCCGCCTGCATATGCTGGTTTCGGTTGTTGTAGTTTTTTTTGCTGTAATTCTTTTTGCGGTCCTCGTCCGGGAAACTATTCTTCTGCCGGCCGTTTTCTTTATTATTCAGATTGTTATATCCGCGTTTTTTCCGGTTTTGGTGGCTGCCGCGCTCGTTTTGCTCACCGTGTTTATTCTGTTCGCCGCGTTCGTTCTGTTCACTGCGTTTATTCTGTTCGCCGTGCTCGTTCTGCTCACTGCGTTTATTCCATTCGCCGCGTTCGTTTTGCTCACTGCGTTTATTCTGTTCGCCGTGCTCGTTCTGTTCACTGCGTTTATTCCATTCGCCGCGTTCGTTCTGCTCACTGCGTTTATTCCATTCGCCGCGTTCGTTTTGCTCACTGTGCTTATTCTGTTCGCTGCGTTCGTTTTGATCACTGTGCTTATTCTGTTCGCCGTGTCCGTTCTGCTCACTGCGCTCGTTCCATTCACTCTGTTCGTTCCGTTTGCCGCGCTTATTCCGTCTGCTGCGTTTGTTCCGTTCACTGCGCCTGCTCCGCTCGCCGCGTTCATTCCATTCGTCTTGTCCGTCCCATTCGCCCTTTTCTGCCGCTTCGTCGACTGCGGAGTCCTCCAGATCGCCGCGTTCCATCTGTTCCAGCTCGCGCAGTGCATTTTCATCCAACTGCTCGTCCGGGAGGGCAATGCCGACATTGCTCCTGTTATACTGGCGGCGGAAGCGCAGTTCTTCTACCGGGTATTCCCTGACCTCTTTTTCATCATTTTCCAAAGTGAGGATTACTTTGACCCGTTGTTTTAATACGTTGACATTTTGTACTTCGCCGGAATATCCTTCGGGAGTTGTGACGGTTGTTCCGATATTTGGCAGCGTACTGTTTAAATATTCATAAGCTTCCTGTTCATTTTTCAGACAGCACATAAGGCGTCCGCACACGCCAGATATTTTCGCGGGGTTTAATGACAGGTTTTGCTCCTTGGCCATCTTGATCGATACAGGGACAAAATCAGGCAGATAGGTATTGCAGCACAGCGGTCTTCCGCAGATAGCGATCCCTCCCATCATCTTCGTCTCATCGCGCACCCCGATCTGGCGCAGCTCAATGCGGGTGCGGAAAACGGAAGCCAAATCTTTTACAAGCTCGCGGAAATCAATCCGCCCGTCTGCAGTAAAGTAAAATAACAGCTTACTTCTGTCAAAAGTATATTCTGAATCGATCAGTTTCATCTGCAGGCCATGATTCCAGATCTTTTCCTGGCAGATTTGAAATGCTTCTCTCTCTTTCTCTTCATTTTCCCTGCTGGTTTTTGCGTCTTTCTGCGTAGCGATGCGCAGGACAGGTTTTAACGGCAGAACCACTTTATTGTCAGCAATCTCTGTCGGGGGCAGGGAGACTGTCCCATATTCAACTCCCCGCGACGTCTCTACGATAACGTGATCGTTTTTTTTAATATCCAGCCCCACGGGGTCGAAGTAATATACCTTTCCGGATTTTCTAAAGCGGACTCCAATTATCAGTATCATATTTTTCTATAATCCTTTCTGTATGCGGAAAAATATTCCGCAAAAATTTTCAACATGATCTCCAAGATCATGGACTAAAAGAACGTTTTGCAAACGCCTGTTATTCTTTCATTGTGAGGAATAAAAGCTCCATTGCCGTGTCAAAATTGACGTTGGCGTCCAAGCGGACTTTCGCTTTGTCAATCGCTTTTATGATATTTTCAATATCTTCGTAATTCCGGCTGCTTGCCTGTTTGGAGATTGCCTGCAGCTCTTCGCGGTACAATAAAATATTGGCGTCTTTTGTCACTTTGTACATCAGGACGTCGCGGTACCATAATACCATCAGATCGAGGTATTCGTGGATTTTTCCCTTTCGGTTGGCAATTCCCCTAATGATCAGCATGATCTCTGGCAG
>CANQCD010000104.1 GCA_947589455.1 uncultured Lachnospiraceae bacterium
GCAAGCCCGCGACCGAGAGAACACGGAGTGTTCGCGAGGGCTGCACGGCGTAACAAAAATATCCGCGAAAGCAATAAGCTGTGCGGTGGAAGCCGTGGGAAAGGAGAATTATGAGGTTAGGATTTATTGGTGCGGGAAATATGGCAAAGGCGATTATCGGAGGCATATTACAGGCGGGGATTCTTCCCAAAGAAGAGATCATTGCATCTGATGTTTCGGAGGAAACGCGTTTACAGGCAGAGTCGGCGCTTGGGATTAACACAACGGAGCAGAACTGCCAGTCAGCGCAGGCAGATATTGTGTTTTTGGCAGTAAAGCCAGTCTATTTAGCCTCGGTTCTCCGTGAGATAAAGGAGACGGTAACGGAAAAGCAGGTGATCGTCTCTATTGTAGCGGGAAAGACATTAGAGTGGCTGGAAAGTGAGCTTGGCAGCGGCAAGAGGATCATCCGCACTATGCCAAATACGCCGGCGCTGGTCGGAGCGGGCATTACTGCAGTCTGTCCCAATGATAAAGTCACAGAAGAGGATTTGGAGACGGTTTTGCAGTATTTAAAAAGTTTTGGAAAGGCAGAGGTTCTTTCGGAGGCTATGATGGACGCCGTGGTGGCTGTCAGCGGCAGCTCGCCGGCATATGTTTTTATATTGATTGAAGCGATGGCAGATGCTGCGGTGGCAGAGGGGATGCCGAGGGCGCAGGCATATCAGTTTGCGGCGCAGGCAGTGCTTGGAAGCGCCAAAATGGTATTAGATACCGGAAAGCACCCGGGAGAACTAAAAGATATGGTGTGCTCTCCGGCCGGGACTACGATCGAGGCCGTCCGGGTGTTAGAAAAAACGGGATTTCGCAGCAGCGTGATGGAAGCGATGAAAGCCTGCGCAGACAAATCCAGGGAGCTGTGATAGAAGTGATAAAAGCCTGTGCAGACAAATTCAGGGAGCTGTGATGAAAGCGATAAAAGCCCGCGCAGACAAATTCAGGGAGCTGTGATAAAAATCAAATACTACAGTTATGAGAATCTGATCAGAATCATATCTATAAGAGGAATGACAGGCAGGGGGGATTCTGATAATATGTGGGAGAAGGGCAGTTTTAGGGATTTCAGGCAGGCACGGAAGAAGGCGGGGGGACGCATCAGGACGGCAATTGTCTTGCTCTATGTTATCTTCGTGGCGGCAGCGGTCGTCTGGCAGGTCAAGGCAGAGCAGGAGCTTCGCACCTGTTTCCGTCTGTATGGGAATATGAAGGAAGAAAAGAGCCTGAGAGAGATAAGGCAATTATTGCGGGAGATGGAAGTCTTTCCGGTACGGGAAGATAAAAACAAAAAAGAGACGTTCTTTTTTGATAATGGATATGGGGCGGAGAGGACATTTGGAGGCAGGCGTTCCCATCAGGGGATTGACATTATGACGTCAAACAACCGCGCGGGATATTTTGAAGTCCAGTCGGTTTCCGATGGCGTAGTAGAGCAGATCGGATGGCTGAAACTAGGAGGATACCGCATTGGCATCCGGAGCCCATCCGGGTGTTATTATTACTATGCCCATCTGGAAAGTTATGAAAAGGGGATTGAGAAGGGAACGAAAATCTCAGCGGGACAGATATTAGGCACAATGGGAAATACCGGTTATGGCAGGGAAGGGACACGCGGGAAGTTTGCGGTACACCTTCATTTTGGGATATACAGTCAGGTCGGGGGAGAAGAAAAAAGCTTTAATCCCTATTATCTGTTAGAATATCTGTCTGAAAAAAGAGGCGGCGTATCCAGTCAGGATCCGCTGTCACAGTGGTTTTTGTTAGCCGGAGGAGAATAAGGCGATAGATGGAGGAAGGGGAATGGAAACACAGTTATGGAGAGAAATCCTGGAGCCGTACCGTCTGGCGGTAGACGAACTGGTTGTGAAATTTAACCATGTGAAACAACAATATCAGGATGCCAGGATGTATTCACCGATTGAAATGGTCAGCGGCAGGGTAAAACGAGTGTCCAGTATTCTGGAAAAGACAAAGCGCAAAGGGGTAGATTTATCTCAGTTAGAGGAGAAGATTGAGGATATTGCGGGGATTCGGCTGATTTGCCAGTTTGTAGAAGATATCAATACGGTAGTCCAGATCATCAGGGAACGTTCCGATCTGGAGATCAAAACAGAAAAAGATTATATCACAAAGAGCAAGCCGAGCGGATACCGCAGTTATCATATGATTGCTTATTATACGGTGCAGACGATCAACGGCCCTAAGCGCCTGGAAGTAGAGATACAGATCAGGACCCTGGCCATGAATTTTTGGTCTACGATTGAACACTCTTTGCAGTATAAGTACCGCGAGCATATGCCGGATGATTTAAGGATGCGCCTTCTGAGCGCAGCGGACGCCGTGGATGCGCTTGACAATGAGATGTCTTCTGTGCGCGACGAGATTATGGATGCCCAAAATTCAAACAGAAAGAAGGCAAATATTATATCTGATATTTTAAACAATATTGAGAGCCTGTATTATATCGCCAATGAGCGGGAAGTTACGAAAATCCAGAATGAATTTTTCCAGATCTACCGCAAGGATGATATGAAGCTTTTGACAAGGTTTAATAAACAGTTAGATATTATTGCGGAGACATATCGGGCACAGAATCCGCGCAGCCAGCAGGAGAATATATGAGCGCGTTACCGGAAGAATACGGCAGGCGCATGAAACGGCTGCTGGGGGCGGAATACGAGGCGTATCTTGCCAGTATGGAGAGAGGGGCGCGCACAGCGTTTCGGATCAATACGGCAAAGGTGTCGCGTGGACAATGGGAAAAAATCAACCCGTTTCAGACGGCGGCGCCTGTTTTGTGGAGCAGTAAGGGGTTTTATTATGACAGCGCTATAGACGCACCGTCAAAGCATCCCTATTATTATGCTGGCTTATATTATATCCAGGAGCCGAGTGCGATGATACCGGCGGAGATTTTGCCGGTGCAGCCGGGACAGCGGCTGCTGGATCTGTGCGCAGCGCCGGGAGGAAAAGCGACAGAGCTTGGCGCAAGATTGGGCAGAGACGGTTTTTTGCTGGCAAACGATATCAGTGTGTCGCGCTGCCGGGCGCTGGCAAAAAATCTTCAGATGGCAGGAATATACAACAGTGCGGTAACAGCAGAATCCCCGGAGCATCTGGCAGAGGTATTTGGAGGATTTTTTGACGGGATCTTAGTGGATGCGCCCTGCTCTGGCGAGGGGATGTTCCGGCGGGAACCGCGCATGATACAGAATTGGCTGGAGAAAGGGCCGTCGTATTATGCGCCGCTGCAAAAAGAGATCCTGGGTCAGGCGTACCGGATGTTGAAGCCAGGAGGCAGTATGGTGTACTCCACCTGCACGTTTTCTGTAGAAGAAAATGAGGAAGTGATCCAGTGGTTTTTCAAGAATTACCCGGACATGGAGCTCTGCCCGGTAGAGAGAAAGGCTGGTTTTTCTGAGGGAAGGCCGGAGCTGACAGACGGCGGAACGGAAGAGTTGAGACACTGTATCCGTATCTATCCGCATCGAGCGGAGGGAGAAGGGCATTTTGCAGCGCTTTTAAAAAAGAAAGCAGCTGGCAGATTGCCGCCTGGAAGCGGCGGGGAAGCGCAGGGAAGGCAGAAAGATTCTTTGCCGGCAAAGGAGATACACCGTTTTTGCAAAAGGCAGGCAGGGGAGTTTCCTGAAATAGAACAGATGCTTTTGGGGCTGCCGCTCCCGGCCGGTTATCTGGAGTGGAAGGACGACAGGCTGCGCTGGCTGCCGGACGAAGTAAAAAAGATGTCAGGGCTCCGTCTTGCAGCGGCGGGACTGCCTATCTGTGAACGGAAGAGAAAGGTGCAGTGGAGTAAGGAACTTGCGCTGTCAGTCCCGCCGGAATATCTGGGCGGGGCGATTGACTTTTCTGTAAATGACGGCAGGGTTATCCGCTATCTGAAGGGGGAAACCCTGCAGACAGAGAGCAGGAAAAAGGGAATGCTGCTGATCTCTGTGGATGGGTATGGACTGGGGTGGTGCCAGGGGAATGGCAGCGGGATGCTGAAGAATAAATATTATCCCGGCTGGCGTTATCAGTAACGTTATCAGGAGCCAAACGATAACAGAAAAAGAGTGCGAGGTGGACTATGCGAGTAAGACGAGGAGAGGCGGGCTATCTGCGTTATAAAAAGAGAAAATCTCTGATGGGAGCTCTGCTTATGACGCTGATTGGATTTGCAGTTTTTGTGATAGGCCTGCTTTTGAATCAGATGTCAAACCGGAATCTGTTTACGATTATTGCCGTGTTGTTTGTATTGCCCGGCGCAAAATTTCTGGTTGCCTATATTGTGGCGTTTCCGTATCATCCGGTCTCTTCGGACAGATATCAGAAAGTAAAAGAGAAAGTACCAGAAGGAGCTGCGCTCTATGCAGATCTGGTGATCACTTCGCCGGAGAAGGTGATGCATCTTGATTTTGCCGTGGTAGGGGGCGGACAGGTGATTGCCGTCCTTGGCAATGGGAAGCAGGAGATTTCATACGTCAGAAGCTATCTGACAAAGGGGATCCACAATTGGGGCAGTGATTATAAGGTAAAAATAGTGGACAGCGAAAAGATATTTTTGCAGGAAGTTATGGAGCTTTCGGTAAAAGAAGTGGACGAAGAGACAGAGGATAAAGTAAAATCCTATCTTCTTTCCCTGATCGTATGACAGGTATGCGGCTGCCTGAGAATGGAGTGTAAAATGCAGGTATTGCAGATTTCGGAAGTGGAAGAGGGAAAACGTCTGGCCAGATATCTGTCGAATTATATGGATCAGGCGCCGAAAGGTTTTTTATATAAAATGCTTCGGAAAAAGAATATTGTTTTGAATGGGAAGCGGGCGGAGGGCTCTGAAATCCTGCGTGCAGGGGACGAGATCACTCTGTATCTTGCCGATGAGACAGTGGAGAAGTTTTGCGGGCGAAAGATTCCTGCCACGGCCAGCCCAAGGAAGGGCCGCCGGCTTGAAAATGAGGAGAAGTTTTGTGGGCGAAAGATTCCTGCCACGGTCAGCCCAAGGAAGGGCCGCCGGCTTGAAAATGAGGAGAAGTTTTGCGGGAGGAAGATTCCTGCCACGGCCAGCCCAAGGAAGGGCACCCGGCTTGAAAATGAGGAGAAATTTTGCGGGAGAGGGATTCCTGCCACGGCGTATTCGAAAAGAGCGGAAAAACAGCGCGGGGGACTGGGAGAAAAAAACGGAAAAATGCAGTTGGCGCCGGATATTGTATATGAAGACAAATCGCTGCTGGTGATCAATAAACCGCAGGGGCTTTTATCCCAGAAAGCGGACAGGGCGGACTATTCCCTGACAGACTGGGTTACGGATTATCTGATGACGCCAGAGCAGAAAAAAGATATGATATTCCGTCCGGGTATCTGCAACCGTCTGGACAGAAATACAACCGGGCTGATAGTGGCGGGAAAGACGGTAAAAAGCCTGCAGTACCTCAACAGGCTGTTTAGCGAGAGAAAATTAGAAAAATATTATTTATGCCTGGTGGGAGGAGCGATAAAAAAACCGGCGAAGATTGACGGTTATCTCGTCAAAGACGGCGCCGGCAACCAGGTTCATGTGGTGAAAGAACCAGAGAGCGGGGCGGTGAAGATCGCTACCGCATATTATCCGCTGGAGGCTGTCCGCTGGCAGGGGAGCGACTATACGCTGTTAAAGGTACATTTGATTACCGGAAAATCTCATCAGATACGCGCTCATTTAAAAAGCATCGGACATCCGATCGCAGGCGATACAAAATATGGAGCGGCCTCTCTGAATGCGGGATTTCAAAAGGAATTTGGCGTCAGGTATCAGCTTCTCCATGCATGGCAGTTAAAATTTGGAAGTGTGGATTATCTTCCGGAACAGTACCATGGCATGGTTTTTGAGGCGCCGCTGCCGGAGCAGTTTGCAAACGTGATAAAGGGAATCGGTATCAGAGAAAGGAAGTGAGGGTATGCCGTCCTGGAATTCCAGAGGCCTGCGGGGTTCTGCATTGGAGGAAGCGATCAATATTACAAATGAAAAATACCGCCAGGAAAAGCTGGCTCTGGTGCAGAAAATTCCGACGCCGATCACTCCGATTGAGATTGACAGGAAAAAACATCACATCACCCTTGCCTATTTTGAGCAGAAAAGTACGGTGGATTATATTGGGAATGTTCAGGGAATTCCGGTATGTTTTGATGCAAAGGAATGTGCGGGGGAAGCGTTCCCGCTGCACAATATCCATGAGCATCAGATGGAATATATGCGGGAGTTTGAGCAGCAGCAGGGGATCGCTTTTTTGATCATTTATTTTTCGCAGGCAGAGGAATACTATTATGTCCCGTTTCGGGATATCTCTATGTTCTGGGAGCGGTCAAAGGCGGGAGGCCGAAAGAGCTTCCGGCGGGAAGAGCTGGACAGCTCTTATAAAATGCAATATACAAACCAGATATATATTCATTATCTGGAGATGATTTCCAGGGATTTAAACGAGAGGGAGGAAAAATCTTGATTTTAGGATTGCCGATACCATTTATTTTAATGGACTTTTTTATCTTTGCTTTTTTTGGGTGGATTTACGAGAGCCTGTTTGTCAGTATCCGTGACAGGAAGTTAGTCAACAGGGGGTTTTTGACAGGGCCGGTTATTCCAATCTATGGCGTGGGGGCGGTTCTGGTCTTTGTTATGCTGCGTCCTTTTGCAAAAATTCCAAGCCTTTTGTATTTTATGGGAATGGTTCTTGCTACGATTGTAGAATACTTGACGGCGTGGATATTGGAGGTAGTATTCCACACAAAATGGTGGGATTATTCCAGAGAACCCTATAATTTCCAAGGAAGGGTGGCGTTGATCCCCTCGATGTTCTGGGGCGTTTTGTCTCTGCTGTTGTTTGATGTGCTCCAGCCGGCAGCGGATAAGATAATGGATCTGTTTCCGGAAAAAGCGGTTCTTCCCTGCCTGACGGCCGCTTCCGGGCTGATGATAGCAGATATCATCTATACTGCGGCTACTATGTTTGACTTCAGGAAACAGCTTGGCAGACTGTATGAGCTGCGCAGAGAGTTAGAAGAGTTCTTTGAACATAGCGAATCCAGGTTCCGCATGGCGCAGGAGCGGAGCGAATCCAGATTTCACGCGGCACAGGAGCGTTTTCGGCAATTTGCAGAGCAGAGGAACCGTTTCCTGAGAAAACGTCCGTTTACCGGCAACCAGCGTTTGTTAGACGCATTCCCCAATATGAAATTGCGTTCAGAAGGCCATTCCTATATCGATGTAAAAGAGCTGTTGAGTAACCGAAAGAAAAAAACAGCAGATTTCTTTAGAGAGTATGCAGAGGGCAGAAAGAATCGGCAGGGCGGTGTCGCGGAAGAGGTATCTCCATTGCCGGAGCATAATACGATATATGACAGAAAGGGTCTGCAGGGCGGTGCGGCAGAAGAGCCAGAAGATATGGAAAAGGACGAAAATGAATAAAATCAACTATATATTGTATAGGTATTGCATTGAGACACAAGATATGCTAAAATTCTAATTGCACATAAATGATATACCGATGTGGTATGAGAGTGACAGAATCCGCTTGTTACACAGGCGTCGTGCTTTCGCACGATTTGATTTTGTCACTATCATGTCAGGTAAAATCAAATGCTCACTACGTTCGCGCTTGATTTTCTGCTGACATGGAATAATAAAATGAGTAAGAAAGCTGGTGCAATGATGAAGATTATTAAGAGAAGCGGGCAGGAGGCTACGTTTGATAAGAGCAAGATCACAGCTGCGATCACGAAGGCGAATTATGAAGTCCCGGCAAAAGAGAGGCTGTCCAAAGAGCAGATTCTGGACATTACTGCAGCGGTAGAGAACATCTGCCTGGATGCGAACCGCTCCCTTGGCGTAGAGGAGATTCAGGATTTAGTCGAAGAGCATATTATGGATAAGCGTGCTTTTGGCGTTGCGAGAAAATATATTACGTACCGTTATAACCGCGCCCTGGTGAGGAAATCAAACTCAACAGACAAGCAGATCCTGAGCCTGTTGGAGTGTAATAATGAAGAGGTAAAGCAGGAAAATTCAAATAAGAATCCCACAGTAAACAGTGTGCAGAGGGATTATATGGCGGGAGAGGTCAGCAAAGATATCACGAAGCGTTTCCTGCTTCCGGCCGAAGTGATGCGGGCACATGAGCAGGGGATTATCCATTTCCACGATTCGGATTATTTTGCCCAGCACATGCATAATTGCTGTCTGGTGAATTTAGAGGATATGTTGCAGAATGGGACTGTCATCAGCGAGACGATGATTGAGACGCCGAAGAGTTTTTCAACGGCATGTAATATTGCCACCCAGAGCATAGCGCAGATTGCCAGCTCCCAATATGGGGGACAGAGCATTTCCCTGACGCATCTGGCGCCTTTTGTCGATGTGAGCCGCCAGAAATTCCGCAAACAGGTAGAGGCGGAATTTAAAGAGGCAGGAATAACGTATACCAGCGATCAGGTGGATCAGGTGGCGGAAATTCGGGTGCTTGATG
>CANQCD010000105.1 GCA_947589455.1 uncultured Lachnospiraceae bacterium
AAAAAAGGTAAAATGGTCGAGCAATAAGAAAAAGGTTGCGACGGTCAGCAAAAAGGGCAAAATAACCGCAAAAAAAGCAGGCGTCGCAAGAATCACGGCAAAGGCGGAAAGCAGAAAAGTTTCCTGTAAAGTTACCGTAAAGGCAAAGAAACGCAATACAAAAAAAGAGACTGAAGAAGAGAGCAATGATGACGAAGCCATCCTGCAGGGCATTGTCGATCAGCAGATCGCCCTGGGCATTACCAGCTTAAGCGAAGATCTGCTGGAAGACACCGACCATTACACCTGGAAGAACGGAAGGCTGACTGCCATAAAATGGTCAGGCTGCGAGCTGGTGGGAAGTATTTCTTTCGCAGGTCTTTCTGCTTTAAAGAAAATAAACTGCCAGCGCAACCAACTGACAAATCTGGATTTTGACGGCTGCTCAAGTCTCTCCACAGTCCGCTGCGACAAAGGAGTCTGTATAGAAAATTACGACGGCGACATAGATTATTCCACCCGGATGGTATTTAATCCAGAAGATATCGCCGCCATAAATAAAATTGTTGATGAACAAAAAGCGTTGGGAATCAGCGACAAGGTTTTTAACAAGATATATATTAACGAAACTTACCAGGATGATTACCAGTGGGATGATTACAGCGATGAGGTATTGATCTATGAATGGAGCGAAGAAAACGGAAAACTGACTTCCATCAACTGGGCAAAATATAACCTGAAGGGAAGCATTTCTTTTGCAAATCTTCTTTCCTTAAGTCAAATAGACTGCCAATATAACCAACTGACCGATTTGGATTTTGACGGCTGCTCAAATCTTTCCAAAGTCTATTGTGACGGAGGAGTCTGTATAAAAAACTACAATGGAGAAATACATCGTTCTGAACGGGTACTATTAAATCAGGAAGATGTAGCCGCCATAAACAAAATCGCTGACGAGCAAAAAGCGCTGGGAGTCAGCAGCACGGTCCTTGACCAGATATATCTCAATAAAACTTACTCAAACAGTGACTCTTCCATCTTCGTATGGAATACAGAGAATGGAAAACTAAAGGAACTGCACTTCGATAAGATTGATTATAATGGCGGGATAACGTATGGTTTACATGGAAACATCTCCTTTTCCGAATTAACTGCTGTAGAGGGAATATTTCTTGGCAATTCCTGCAAATTTACAGAGATCGATGTGTCCGGATGCAGCCTGCTTAGCACATTAGATTGCCGCTACAACCTGTTGACCAGCCTGGATACGTCTTCGTGTACCCATCTGGAAAACTTATACTGCTCAAATAATTATTTAAGTGTGCTTACTATTTGCCAATCCCCTCTGCTTTCTTTATCCTGCTGGGGCAATCAGCTGACCGACTTAGATTTATCTGAGTGTTCCTCTTTACAGACCCTGGATTGCACAGACAACCAGATAACAGAGTTGAAAGTTGCGGGATGCCCAGCATTACAGGAATTATATTGTTATAATAATCCTCTGGAAACCCTGGATATATCCGATTGTACCTCTCTTACCAAGGCAGGCCTTATCAAGGTGGATTACCTTGAAGAAGAGGATGATTATCGGTATTGGGAAAATGGCATAATCTGGAATGAGAGTAATTACTATGGCTGGAAAGATCTGAGCACTTTTGATGTTGACCAATTTAAGCTCTGGTTTTCAAAAAACTTTTATGATAACGACCCAAGCTCAGACTCTCTTCCGCTGCATTCCCTGGACGCCTCCGGCTGCACTTCACTGACAGGCTTGGACTGCTCCTTAGCGCAAATAACATCGTTAGATGTATCGGGATGCACCTCGCTGCAAGAGTTATTTTGCGTGGGAGGCCAGCTATCCAGTTTAAATGTAACAGATTGTCCTTCTTTACAGACACTGGACTGCCACTCTAATCAGCTGACCGATCTCAATCTTGAGAACTGCAGCTCCTTACTGTTTCTTGACTGCTATGATAATCAGATCCAGCAATTAGATGTGACGGAGTGCCTTGACCTTCAGAAGCTGATCTGCTCGTTTAATCAGCTGACCGACTTAAATGTGGCGTCTATGCCCGCTTTAAACCTTTTGGTCTGCAATAATAACCAGATAACAACACTTGACATATCAGGTTGTTATTCACTAAATGACCTGGTATGCTGCGGCAATCTGCTGGAACAGCTCGACATAACAGACTGCCCTTCCCTGCGGGGCGTGACATGCAGCTGCAACAATCTGACCAGCTTAGACGCCTCTGCCAATCAGCTCCTGCAGTATTTATTCTGTGCAGACAATCAGCTGACCGACTTAAATGTAGCAAACTGTTTTTCTCTGTATTCACTGTATTGCTGCAATAATCAGCTGACAGAAATTGATATCAGTCTCTGTCCGGATGGATTATATATTCAGTATGACCCGGATACAGAACTCATTGAATAAAAAATCTTTGTTACAGAATACAAATATTATTTTTTCATTACAAACTCTTGACTAATTGTTACGTAAATGTTACAATGTGTCTTGTTTTTAATTCATATATTTTTAAAAACTAAGAAACATTTACGGGAAACACTACAGGAAAGAGGAAAAAATGAAACGAATCATAATGATATGCACCATGCTTTTATTCTGTCTGACAATCAGCACAGTAGCGCAAAAAAATACTGCCTCCGCGGGGATTTCTATCGCAAAAGCCCGCAGGCAGTGCACAAGTTCTGCCAAAGCCAGCAGATATATGAAGAAAGTCACCTTCAAAGCATGGGACATCAAAAATGGGAAAAAAATCACCCGAACCCGCTCCATTTATGTACACAGAGCGATTGCCTCCCGGGTCAAAAAAGCATTTGCCCTGATCTACAATGGAAAGGAGAAGTTCCCCATCCATACAGTCGGCGGATTTAATTGGAGAGGTTCAACGAAATCACTTCATTCTCTGGGCTTAGCTGTCGATATTAATTCAAACGAGAATTATTTGATCGAGGGGAAGAGAGTTTTGGCAGGCAGCCTTTGGAAACCTGGAAAAAATCCTTACTCCATCCCTAAAAACGGCGATGTGATAAAAGCAATGAAACGGGTAGGTTTAAAACAGTGTATCTGGGGAAAGCGCAGGGATTATATGCACTTTTCCGTAAAAGGTTATTAATGTCAGATAAGCAGGCTGCTGGATTTACAGCGCTTTACTAAAAGTTCGTCAAAAGGGGAATGCTCCTAAACAGCGGATACTTTGCTGTTTAGGAGCTTTTTCTTGTCCTCCGCTCTCTTATAGGCCTTCACAGCGGAGAATTTCTGATATTTTCAGTCTCCATCCTTTTTCATCTATTGTGAGCCCATAATAGGCCTTCACGGCGGAGAATTTCTGATAGTTTCAGCCTTTGTCTGAAACTTCTAAAAGCATATGGTTCACTGCATTTTCTAATGCGTCAATAGAGGCGCGGATAATATCTTCATCGCTGCTCGCACCCCAATAAAGCTTTTTGTCATCCTGCGTGATCCCGACATATGCCATCGCCTTTGCCGATGAATTTTTTGCCAGGGAATGCTCCTCATAGACGTCCAGCGCGTAATTGATGCCCAGGAAATCTTTTACCGCATTATTCACTGCATTTAAACGGCCGTTTCCCTTTGCCTCCACGATCTCCTTCTTCCCATCCTTCTCAAAGGAAACCTGCGTCGTGATTCCATCCTTCTGCTGGAAATGCACTTCTGTGATCGCAAAGCTTTTCTTTGGCTTAATATATTTTTTCTCAAATACTTCTAACATTTCCTGCGGACTTAACTCTGCATGGGCATGGTCAGATACCCCTTTCATCAGATAACCGACCTCTTCCCGCATCCTGTCCGGCAGCACAATGCCAAAATTCTGCTTTAAGACATACGCTACGCCGCCTTTGCCGGACTGGCTGTTAATGCGGATCACATCGGAATCATATGTCCTTCCAACATCTTTCGGGTCAATCGGAAGATATGGTACTGTCCACTGGTCTGTTTCTGCTCTTTCCCTGTGCGACATCCCTTTTGAAATGGCATCCTGATGCGAGCCGGAAAAAGCGGTAAACACCAATTCTCCCGCATAAGGCTCCCGCATGGATACCTGCATATCGGTAAGCCGCTCATAAGTATCTTTGATCTCCTGCATATTGGCAAAATCAAGCATACAATCAACGCCATGCGCATGGAGGTTCATCGCCGTGGTAACAATATCCAGATTTCCAGTGCGCTCGCCATTTCCAAACAATGTCCCCTCTAAGCGATCCGCCCCCGCCAGGACGCCAAGTTCTGCAGCCGCCACGCCACAGCCGCGGTCATTGTGCGGATGCAGGGATAATACCACATTATCGCGGTAGCTCAGGTTCTTACTCACATATTCTACCTGGCTTGCAAAAACATGCGGCATTGCATTTTCTACTGTCGACGGAATATTGATGATCGGCTTTGCCTCCGCCGACGGCTTCCATACATCTAATACGGCATTGCAAACTTCCACCGCATACTCCATCTCTGTCCCATGGAAACTCTCCGGACTGTACTCAAACCGAATATTGCCATCCACCTGCGCCGCAAGCTCTTTTAACAGCTCCGCGCCGTCTACCGCAATCTTTTTAATCTCTTCTTTTGATTTGCGGAAAACCTGCTCCCTCTGTGCGACCGATGTAGAATTGTAGACATGGACGATGGAGTTTGGCGCGCCGTCCACCGCCTCAAAAGTCTTTTTGATAATATGTTCCCTCGCCTGCGTCAGAACCTGCACTGTCACATCATCCGGAATCAGCCTGCGCTCGATCAGCGTCCGCAAAAAATTATACTCTGTCTCCGACGCCGCCGGAAAACCGACCTCGATCTCCTTGAATCCTATTTTTACAAGCATCTTAAAATATTCTACCTTCTCTTCTAACCCCATCGGCTCGATCAGCGCCTGATTGCCGTCGCGCAGATCCACGCTGCACCACACCGGCGCTTTCTCGATATAGTCCTTTTTGACCCAGTCATAACATGGGACTGGCGGCATAAAATACCCTTTCTGATACTTGTTAAAACCTTTCATAAACATCCTCCTTTTCAGAAAGCCCCCTTTGGCTTTCCGCTATTTTTCTGTCTTTATGGAATAGCTGTGAATCATAGCGCAGATATCTATCGCCACAGAGAAAAAAACGTCTCTATGATCGCTCATAGAGACGGAGAATAACTCGCGCGGTACCACTCTAATTCATGAAATATCATGCTCTCACAGGTACATCCATTCCTTTCAATACCTTTCCCCTATAACGGTGGGACTCCGTCCTGGTCTACTGATCATCCGTTCAACCGGCAACTCCGAGGCGAGTTCACTGCGTCGCTTCTGCTGTTTCGCATCAACCAACAGCTTTCTGTATTCCATCCGGCAGCTACTACTCCTCTTCTTCGTCTTATCTATAGCAAACTATATCATAATTTTTAAATTTTGAAAAGCCCTTTTGATAAATTAACTCCCAAAAGCCTTTCAAATAATAGGCAAACTACTGTGAACCCGCACCTTAGGACAGCAGCCAATCGATCAGATACAGTGATTTAATCCCATCATATGAATTGATATAGCTTCTGTCCATAGATAGGATGATTTTTTCATAATTATCTGAGATCATGCGCAAGGGCTTTAGCTCCCGCTCACGGGTTTCCGGAGACTGCATACTCTCTGTGACCTGGATATACAGCTTGTCGTCCGGCTTTTCCGCCACAAAATCTACCTCTGACTCCCCCACTTTCCCAACATAGACACGATAGTCCCGGCGGAGCAATTCCAAAAATACAACATTTTCTATGATATGCCCCCGGTCTGTATCCCGGTATCCCAAAAGTATATTGCGAAATCCCAGGTCTATAATATAATTCTTTTGCAGTGTTTTAAGCAGCTGCTTCCCTCTGACATCGTATCTCTCTGCCGGATAAAAGACAAAGGCGCTGTGCAATAATGAAATATATTTATTGACCGTCTTTCCCGCTATCTTTCTTTTTTTCTCCTGAATATCACCTTCCGCTGACAAAACATTTCCAATATTGTTTGGCGATGTAATGCTTCCAATATTAGAACATAAAAATAAAACAATCTTTTGCAGCAGCGTCTGGTCGATCTGCTGATTGCGCTGCAAAATATCCCGCAGCACGACAGTAGAATAAATCCCTTCCAGAGCCTGATTGCTGCGCGTCACATGAAACTGATATTCCCTGAGGATTGGCATCCCGCCAAACTGCAGGTATTTCTGGAATTTTTCCTCTATGGTAACAACCGTGTCAAACTCATAGAAATCTAAAAATTCCTTAAAAGAAAGCGGAAGCATACGAATCTCGACATATCTTCCAGACAGCAGGGTAGAAAATTCTGTTGACAGCAGGTAAGCATTCGAGCCCGTAATATAGATATCAACATCAAAGTCAAGCCGGAAGGATTCTATCGCCTTTTCCCAGCGCTCCACTACCTGCAGTTCATCAAAAATCAAATACGTTCTTCCCTTTGCGGCAATGCGCTCCCTGACATAATCATAAAACAATAAATAATCTGTCAGTTTCCTGTACTGTAAAGACTCAAGATTCATATGAATGATATGGGTATCGTCAATCCCAGTGTCGTTCAGATGCTGATGGAACAGGTCAAGCAGCGAAGATTTCCCGCATCTCCGGATGCCTGTTACAATTTTAACCAGATCAACATCCTGATTCTGAATGAGCTGTTCCAAATATTCTGAACGCCCGATCAGTCTGCTCATAATACTGCGCCCCCTTTCTTAGTCATATTATAACCAGGATTAAAAAAAAAATCAATAGTTTCTGACTTTCAAGTCAGAAACTATTGATTTTTTGATAGTTTTCGACTTCTGGGTCAAAAACTTTTAGATTTTTGATACTTTTCGACTTTTAAGTCGAAAACTTTTTCCATTTAAAAAGTTTCTAACTTTCAAGTTAGAAACTTTTTTCCTTTTAGTATTTTTTAACTTTCAAGTCAGAAACTTTTTTCCTTTTGGTGTTTTTTAACTTTCAAGTTAGAAACTTTTTTCCTTTTGGTGTTTTTTAACTTTCAAGTCAGAAACTTTTTTCCTTTTGGTATTTTCCAACTTTCAAATCGAAAACTTTTAATATTTTGCACGTTTCCGTCTTCAAGTCAGACACTCTTTGCTGTTTTTTAACTTGAAAGCCAGAAACTGCCGCTGCCAAAAGTTCCGGCAGCAATCCTACAGATGCAGCACACGCTCCTTGATCTCCTGCGTCCGTCCCTGATTCCAGAACTGCGTGCCGATATAACCACACGTCCGTCTTGCCACATTCATTTTATTCTGGTCTGTATTGCCGCAGTTTGGACATTTCCAGATCAGTTTGCCATGGTCATCTGTCACAATCTGAATCTGTCCGCTATAGCTGCAGATCTGACAATAATCACTTTTCGTATTTAACTCTGCATACATAATATTATCGTAGATATAGCGCATAACCTCCAGCACAGCTTCCAGATTGTTCTCCATATTCGGCACTTCCACATAGCTGACTGCACCGCCCGGAGAGAGTTTTTGAAACTCTGCCTCAAACTTCAGCTTATCAAACGCATTGATCTCTTCCGTTACATGGACATGATAACTGTTTGTAATATAATTTTTATCCGTTACGCCTTCTATTATACCAAAACGTTTCTGCAGGCATTTTGCAAATTTGTAGGTTGTGGACTCAAGCGGCGTCCCATATAGGCTGAAATCAATATTTTCCTCTTCCCGCCACTTGCTGCAGGCATCATTTAACTTCTGCATTACTTTCAGTGCAAAAGGCGTTGCCGACGGGTCTGTGTGGGATTTTCCCGTCATATACCGCGTACATTCACAAAGTCCCGCATATCCCAGCGAGATCGTAGAATATCCATTATGGAGAAGCTTATCGATGGTCTCGCCTTTTTTCAGCCGCGCCAGAGCGCCATATTGCCACAAGATCGGCGCAACGTCAGAAAGCGTGCCTTTCAGGCGTCTATACCGGCACATCAAAGCTTCCTTGCAGAGCGCCAGCCTCTTATCTAAAATTGCCCAGAAACTCTCCTCGTCTCCATCAGAAGAACATGCCACGTCAACCAGGTTGATCGTCACAACCCCCTGGTTAAACCGCCCGTAAAATTTCGGCCTGTCCTTTTCATCATGATAGACGGTAAGAAAAGAACGGCAGCCCATGCAGGGATAACAATTCCCGTCTTTCAGTTCTTTCATGATCTTTTCAGAAATATAATCCGGAACCATGCGCTTTGCCGTACATTTTGCCGCCAGTTTCGTCAAATACCAGTATTTGCTCCCCTCTCTGATATTATTTTCCTCGAGGACATATAACAGCTTTGGAAATGCCGGTGTGATATAAACGCCTTTTTCATTCTTTACGCCCTGGATCCTCTGGCGCAAAATCTCCTCCATGATCAGCGCAAGGTCGTCGCGCAGCCGTCCCTCCGGCGCTTCATTCAGATACATAAAAATACTGACAAACGGAGCCTGTCCGTTTGTTGTCATCAGCGTGATCACCTGATACTGTATGAT
>CANQCD010000106.1 GCA_947589455.1 uncultured Lachnospiraceae bacterium
CTCTTCTGCGGTCATCTCCTCATACGGCGCCTCTTCCCCGCACGCCCATCTGGTATCGCACCAGGAACAATGCAGATTGCAGCCCTTCAGCCTGATAAACGCCGCCAGCCCGCCAGCCTTTGGCCCCTCCCCATTTATGCTCAAAAACAGCTCTGCCACTTGATATGTCCTCATGATTCATAATAGGAAGCGCAGTTATTCGGCGTCTCATACACCGTAACCTTTGCAACCCGGTATCCTTTCTCTGCAATCATCTCATAAAAATGTCTTGCAAAATTTTCCGCAGTGGGGCGGAAAGCAAGTTCTTTGACAGAAAACCCTTCCTCCTTTAACAAAGACAACGTCGTCTCTTTCAGACTGCCTCTCTCTGCTAACAGCGTGTGGTCGTATGCCTCAAACAGCTCCCGAAAACGCTCCTTCAAGACAGAGAAATCTTCTAACATCCCCCTGTTTTTCCCCTCTTCACAGAGCTGCTCTGTCTCAAGGAGCACGATCACCCGCCACCGGTGTCCATGGATATTGCTGCATTTTCCCTGATAGCCGGAGAGAAAATGCGCCGAATCAAAGCACTGCTCTACAGTAACCTGATACATATTTCACCTCTTCCCAAAATACTGACCAACCAAAGCCGCATCCCAGAATACGGCTTCTCATCCTGTCACAAAACCGCCGCAGGCGCATTTACGCGATCCACCACAATTTTGGTGCATTTTTCCCATAACCGTTTTGAAACCGCCGCAGGCACATTTGCGCGATCCTCCGCCCCGCAAGGTCATGGGGTCAGCACATAAAAAGTCCCAAACTGTTCCACATGAAATCCTGTCGGATCCATGCCGGAAAATTCTTCCGCGCTGACTACATACGCCGCATCTTCCGAGGCATTCGGCGTAATGCCCGCCATGCTGGCAATATGGTATTTGTCAGGAAAAGAAAGCCCGTTCTCATCTTTTGTTTTTCCCTGATAGAATTTTGCGTCTACCCCGCAATAAAACTGAACCAGAATCTCCGTCAGATCCGTCGCATTGCAATACGTCGTAATATAATACCGGCTGACGTCGGCGTCGGCAGCCGCTGTCAGCGCGCTGCCGAAATCCTTATGAAAATATCCCTGGATCTCTTCTGCATAACTTGTAAAATAAGTATGTGCAAATACACAAAATACTGCGGCATAAGTGCAAAGGATCACATATTTTGACACGCTGACCCACCGCACAGCCTCATAGATACCAACTGCCGCCAGGATAATGATCGGATAATAGATGATATTATTGCGGTTGACATTTACCCCATTTGTCAAAAGACCGCAGAAAATACCTGTCAGCAGATCAAACAGGACGATCATGCTCCCTCTCTTATCGCGGAAACGCTTCCACAGCGCCACCAGCCCCAGAACCACAAACGGCATGGAAAACAGATACATTGTGCCAAAGCCCTCAATATCATTCCACGGCAAATCCTTTTCCTGCAAAAGCGTGACATTTAACAGAGCCTTTACATTCTGCACAAACTGCGAGCCGATATTATCCGAGAAAAACAATATGTCATTCGAGCGAACGCTGTCCGGAAAATACGGCAGTGTAAAAAGCGGCGTCTGGATCGTCTCCCAGCCAAAAAAATTGATCATCATGACCAGGATAAACGCACCGCCGACCAGCAGGTAAATCCCGGCGCAGATCAAGGCGTCCCTGACTTTGATCTCCTTTTTTACCAGAAGATAAATGCATGACATCAGCAGAAAAGCAGGCATGGTATAGATTGAGATACCATAGCAGTACATGCACAGCCCAAAAAAGACCATCGAAAGATACAAACTCCACTTCTTAGAAATCCCTTTATTCAAGAAGTAGACTCCAATCATAAAAAACTGCGGATAAAGGTTACAGTCAAGCACCCATCTGCTCTGTATGATCTGCCATGGATTGATCGAGACAAACAGAAACGCTGCAAGCGCCATGTTTCTCCCAAACACATCCTTTACAAACAGATACAGGCATAAAATCGCAAGAAGGCTCATGATCAGCTGCGGCATCCGGATCGCTATCGGATGGAAACCAAATAATTTAATAAACGGAACCATCAGATAGGACAAAAGCGCGCTCATCTGCCCATATCCCCACGCCGTCAGGTGAACCGGAAGACGCATACCATACCTGTCTGTCCCGTACTCCGCAAGAGCTCTTGCATCTACAGCCGCCATAGCGCCATCCTGGTTGAACCCCCCCGGCACAGCGCCAAACTGCCAGACGCGGATCCCGACACAGATAAGCGCCGTCACTGCCAAAAATGCATAATACACCTTATCTGCTATCACCACTTCTTTCCTCTGTTTCCCCTGATGCGCTTCTGTAAACATCCAATACACACAGACAGCGCAGAAAAAGACAGCGCTCCAGAGTAAAATATTATTTGTCGTCCTCATCTTCTCTATTTGTCCCTCCTTTAACGATTCTCCTTATAATATAGCGGGGACGATTTTTCGTCTCCTCATAAATCTTTTTTATATAAATGCCAATGATTCCCATATTGATCATGGATATCGTCCCGATGATCAGTTGCAGGATGATGATCGTTGTAAAGCCACTCTGAGCATATCCATTGACTTTCATGTAGATTGTCTGGACAAACATCACCAGAAAAAAGAGCAAAAACAAAAGCCCAAATCCTGTCGCAAAGTAAAGCGGTACGGAGGAATAGGAAGTAATCGCATCAACCGCCAGCTTTACCAGCGCCCCGGTAGACCACTTTGACTTGCCATGTTCCCTCTCAGACACATCAAAATAAACCTTTGTCCTGCGGAATCCAATCCAAGAAGACATTCCTCGGAAAAACGTTTCTTTTTCCGGCATCTGACGCCACGCATCCAGCGCCGCCCTGTCAAGCAGCCTGAAATCGGAAGCATTCTGCAGGTCAATCCCTGACATCTTTTTTAACAGGGAATAAAATCCCCTGGCGCAGAGCCGATACAGTGGATTTTCCCTGATGCGGGCATTCTTTACGCCCTCTACTACCTCATAACCTTCCTCATCCCACAGACGGTACATCTCTGGGATCACTTCCGGAGGATGCTGCAGATCGGAATCGATGCAGACACAGCAGCCCCCTGTGACAGCATCCAGCCCGGCGCATAGCGCGCTTTCTTTTCCAAAATTCCTGCTCAGCGCAATCGCCGTGATATTATGATATTTTCTGGCGGCGTCTGTGATCTGGTTCCAGCTGTCATTGACAGAGCCGTCGTCTACCATGATCAGTTCGCACGGTATCTCCGCTTTCTTTAGTACATTCAAGATACGCTCTGCGGAATGGAGAATCTCCGTCTCATTATAAATCGGTATTACCACCGAAAGCATTTTACTTCTGTCTTCCATTTTTATCCCCCCACGGCCGCCCCTGGCGGTCCACAGATTATCAGCTTTTGCAAATAATTTATGTATCTGCAGTTTTTTCAATCATTCCTCTGAAGCAAAAGAAATCAGCTTCTGCAAATAATTTATGTATCTGCAGTTTTTTCAGTCATTCCTCTGAAGCAAAAGAAATCAGCTTCTGTAAATAATTTTTGCATAGATCACATAATTCCAAAACGCCACGGCAAGCTGCATTGTTATTTTTGCGATGGGAAAAGGAATCCCCATGCCCCTCCCCATCAGGGAAATAGCCTCGCTGGTGATCACTGTATTGACAGCCAGCAGAATCAACATCAAGACAAACTGCCGAACCGGATTTTCCTTAGAACGGAACGCCCATGTCCTGTTTAAGATAAAACTATACAAAAAACCGGCAACCACGGCCACGGCATTCGCCGCCTTCTCCGGTCTGATAGAAAACGCCGAAAAAACAAAATCCTCCTGCGTCCCCAAAACAAATAAAATGCCCTGAAATATGCAAAAATCCACGAGCACAGAGCTGCCCCCGACAAAAAGATAGCGGATAAACTGCGCCAGGCCGCCCTGTGCCGTAATTTTTTCTTTTAACTTTCTTATCATAAGCCTACTTTCCCTGTGCGTCAATCACCGGCATATCATATTTGTCTGCAAGCTTTTTCAGTGCTGTGTTATATGCCTCTAAATTTTCCGCGCCATTTTGAATCTCCTCCATCGCCTTCTGCTGGCTCTCTGCATCCTCCGAAGACGCCGCATCCGCCAGTTCTTTAAACGCACTGTGATAGCCGTCGATAAATGCCGCGTATTTTTCCTTTAAATCCGTCACTTCCGCACTCTCCGTCTCAATTTCATCGACGTCTGAAATGATCTTCTCTAAATCAGCTAACAGCGTCTCCTCGATATACTTTGCATACTCCTCCGGATTGTCCTGATAATTCTTCAACTTCAGATAATCCGACATAAAGCCGTTATATTCTTCATTGACACTCTTCATCTCGTCATTTGCAAAGTGCTCCAGCTCTTTTGCCACCGGGTCTGTCCCACATCCTGTAAAAAGCAGGCATACCGCTAACAACGCCCCATATAACATATTTTTCTTCTTCATATCATCTATCCTTTCTCTAATTCTTCTTTCACACTGTCTTGCCAGCATACTATGCCGTACCGCAGACTGCTTTTCCAGAAAAGCGCCTCGCAGGCGGCACATTGAATATAGTATATACCAGAACAGAAAAATCTGCAATTCCCATCACGGAAGATGTTTGTAACAGTCTATCACATGGTTGTACATCGTGCGAACCGCCGGCGCCATAAATTCCTTGTTGGGAGCGGCGATCCCGATGATCCGGAACGCCTCCGGCATGACAGGATAACACTCCACCTGATACGGGATATCCCGCATGACTAACTCCGGCATGATACAGATCCCGAACCCCTCCGCCACCATCGCAACCGTTGAAAGGTCGTCTACCACATGGTAATGCGACTGGATATTTAATGAATTTTCCTTCAAAAATTTCTGGATATCCGCATCTGTCGACTCCCTCTGGCTGACAAACGGATACTGCCGCATCTGGTCAATATCCATATACCCGTCAGAGACGTCTTTTTTCAGTCCGGGCGGCATCACACACAAAAGCTGATCCCGGTAGAGCGGCTCAATCGGGATATCCCCCGCGCTGGACACAGACAAAAATCCCAGATCCACAACGCCGTTTTTCAGCCAGTAAACAACATCGTCATATGTTCCCTGGAACACTTCAATAGAAATCCCCGGATATTCTTTTTTAAAAGAATGGATGATATCGGGAAGCCAGTTTGTGCAGACACTCGAAAAACAGCCCACCTTGACCGTTCCCTGCTTTAAGCCGTTAAACTCCGCGATCGCCTGCTGCAGGCTCTCATTGCTGTTTAACACAGCGTTGACATAAGGGAGCAGATGCTCTCCATAATTCGTGAGCGTCACACCGGATTTGCTGCGGTTGAGCAGCAAAAAGCCAAGCTCCCCTTCCATTGCCGCAATGGTATGACTAATTGCAGAAGGCGTCAGACCTGATATGTCTGCCGCCTTTCTGAAACTTCCCTGTTCGGATACTGTCTTAAATATCTGATACGATAGTAACGTCATCTCGCACACTTATACTGAAGATCTTCCCAGCGCCTGTCTACCTCATTCTGGAACTGTACGATCAAGTCTTCATTCCCTTTCTTAAATAAATGTTTAAATCTGCCCTGCTCTCTTAAGAAATCTTCCACCGGCAGCTTTTTCTTCGGCTCATAGGAAAGCGTCCACTTGCCGTGATCCACCTCAAAAAGCGGCCAGTAACAAGTCTCCACTGCTAACTTGCAAATCTTCATGATATCCGGCGTATCATACCGCCATCCTCTCGGACACGGCGTCATAATATTTAAAAAGCTTGCGCCCTCTGTATAAATCGCCTTTTCCGCCTTTCCATGCAAGTCTTTAAAATCACTGGTAAATGTAGTCTGCGCCACATAGGGAACGTCATGGTCGGCGATGATGGCCGCCAGGTCTTTCCGGTTCTGCAGCTTTCCCACAGAGTTTTTTCCCACCGGCGTTGTCGTCGTATCGGCATACATCGGCGTTGCGGAGGAACGCTGGATCCCGGTGTTCATATAAGCGCCGTTGTCGTAGCAGACATAGACCATGTCATGTCCGCGCTCCATCGCGCCGGACAGCGACTGAAAGCCGATATCATAAGTTCCACCGTCGCCGCCAAAAGTAATAAACTTAAACGTTTCGTCCGCCGGGATTTTCCCTCGTTTCTTTAATACCCTGTACGCCGTCTCCACGCCGCTCAGCGTAGCGCCGGCATTTTCAAAGGCATTGTGGATATAACTGTCCTCCCATGCTGTATATGGATACATAAAGGAAGATACCTCCAGACAGCCTGTTGCATTGCCAATCACAGCCCTGTCCTCCTCGTGGAGCGCGCGAAGCACGGCGCGCACGGCAATCGTTGCGCCGCACCCGGCACACATACGGTGTCCCGGCGCCAGGCGCTCCGGTTTATTCATTATTGTTTTTAAATTCAAATCACTCATTTTTTCCTCATTTCTGCAAGGTGGTCGTTTTCACCTTTGCCTTTTCTGCGCATAACGCAGGCGGCTGCAATGCGGACGCATCCTGCATTGGCTCTCCCTGCGTATCTATGCGGTTTAACGCAATCTGATATATTTGTACTGCTCCGGCTCTTTCCCATTTACAACGACGTCTTCTAACTCCTGGAAGATCTCTGTCACATCGCTGACGGTAAAATCGCGCCCGGCAAGCCCATAGATATAATTCACTGTCTCAATCGCCGTCTTGTTTCGAAACAGCGCCGAAGTCACTTCGCTTCCCAGCGGCCCTCCGTTTCCGTTATAACTCTCGCAGCGATCCATGATCGCTACAGCCTTGCAGTTTTTTAACGCCTCGGCAATCTCTTTTGCCGGGAACGGACGGAACACACGAAGTTTTAATACGCCGACTTTTTTGCCCTTTTCCCGCAGATCGTCAACCGCCTGTTTTGCCGTTCCCGCAGCAGAGCCCATGATCAGCATGATATAATCGGCGTCCTCTGTCCGATATTCCTCAAAAAGCCCGTATTCCCTGCCGGAAAGTGCCGCAAAGCGCTTTGCGACCTCTAAGATCACTTCTTTGGAACGCTCTAAGGCAAGCTCCTGGTTTTTCTTTGCCTCCATCGCATAATTGCTGACAGAATACGGCCCGACTGCGATTGGCTTGCCTGGGTTTAACAGATACTCCTCCGGCTCATATTCCCCGACAAATTGTTTCACCGGCTCATCCTCTAACAGGACAATATTTTCTACCGCATGACTGGTAATAAAACCGTCCTGGCAGACCATGACCGGAAGATGCACCCTCTTATCCTCGGCGATTGGATATGCCTGGATAAAATTATCATATGCTTCCTGGTTGTTCTCCGCATAGATCTGGATCCAGCCGGTATCCCTTGCGCCCATGCCGTCAGAATGGTCGCAGTTAATATTAATCGGCCCTGACAGAGTACGGTTTACCAGCGTCAGGACGCACGGCATACGGTTTGACGCCGCCAGTAAAAGCTCCTCCCACATCAGAGCCAGCCCTGCAGAGGAAGTGGCTGTCAGGCTTCTCGCCCCCGCCGCCTCTGCGCCGATCGTAGCGCTCATAGAGGAATGCTCGCTCTCTACCGGGATAAATTCCGTATCCATCTCCCCGTTTGCGATATATGTAGAAACCATTTGCGGAATCTCTGTGGAAGGGGTAATCGGAAATGCCGGCATAACGTCCGGGTTTACCTGACGGATTGCATAAGCGACAGCCTCATTTCCTGACATACGTTCTTTGATTGCCATTATATATTTCCCTCCTTCATCTCGATTGCACCAAACGGACAGACATTTGCACAAATGCCGCATCCCTTGCAGTGTTCCATATCAAACGCCTGACGCCTGCCGTCCTTGACCGGGATACAGCTGTCCGGACAGACCGGCGTGCACAGCAGGCACTGTTTACATTTTTCCTCATCTACAACCGGCGTGTTCGTCCTCCACTCACCCGTATTAAATAGCCGGGACGAACCGCCTGCAAATATCATAAGCCCCTCTGTCAATTCATCATGGGGCGTCTTCTCATTAATCTTTGAAACATCCGTTCTCATTGCTTTCCTCCTGTTTCTAAAGCGTCTGCCAGACTGGCGTCACGCCGTTTATTCAGATTCTGTATGGACGGACGGAAACTTAGCGCTGTTCTGTCAGTCCCATACGCACGGAAACTTAGCGCCTCTCTATCAGTCCCAAGCGCACGAAACCTTAACGCCGCTCCATCAGTCCAACAAGAATGCCTGACAACTCGCGCGCCAG
>CANQCD010000107.1 GCA_947589455.1 uncultured Lachnospiraceae bacterium
TTCCTCGATAGCTCAGTTGGTAGAGCGCGCGGCTGTTAACCGCGTTGTCGTAGGTTCGAGTCCTACTCGGGGAGCTGAAAGAAAAATCCTCATAGACATTATGTTTATGGGGATTTCTTTTATTTTTGAGATTTAATAAGCAGGGTGTATCAGACGCGTTCTTTCGTTTTTGGAAACATCGACATTTGCTTAATATAGCAGAAAATGCGTTTATAGCAAAGAGAATGAAATAACAGGGGTTATGGTTGATTTTTTCTTTGCACATGAGTATAATTGTTGTTATAAATGAGATGAAATTATACTAAAGTGAGGAGAGAATTTTAATGATCAAAAGAATCGTATATCTTTGCTTTTTAATTTCTTTTTATTGACGTCATGCACTACTAGAAATGACGAACTTTCAGGAATCTGATATGCCGCAAGAAAAAATAGGGAATGAGGATTTGGAAAAGCAATATGGGAATCGGAAGTATCAGACAAAATACTAGATGATATCAATATGTATTACGCAGACGACTATTACTGGGTAACAGAGAACGGAAAAATTGACGATAAAATGGAGGTACTGGTTTTAAAAAGGAATATTATCAATTATACAAACAGGTAAAATAGGAAGCATCCGATCATTTGCAGTGATTGGAACAATACCGCAAACGGTTTGACACTTCAATCCATTCGTATTGTTAAAGTACATGAAGGGGGAAAATGATTTGAAACGCATATTATTATTTTTTGTATTAATATCCCTGTGTTTGACATCATGTAAGATGGGCGAAAAGCAAAAAGATATGGGAGAGGGAAGCAAATTAAATGTTGCCGATTCTGCGAGGATTGAAGATGTGGAATACGGACTTCGGATGCCCCCTGTCAAGGAAATCTTAGAACAATTACGATATAATGTATGTTTACAAAAATATAGATTCCAGACAGATTTATATCGTTCTTTTTATGATCGATATCATGATATTTCCGTTTATTATCAAGAGAGGGATTATGCTCAGGATAGTAAGGCATATCAAATTGTGTATGTAGTAAAGGGCGGAAAGGAGTGTGAATATTATACGGTAGTTTATACTTGTAAAGGATTTTTGTCTTATATTGAGAATGTGGGCTCTGGTGCGGATGATGTTAAATCGGTGAATGACTGTCTTGGCGGAGAATTTAGTTATTATGGGGAGGGGAAGTTATGCATTACAAGGGAAGAAACGGAAGATTTTGTGCCAAATTTTCAAGATGCATACAAGGATAAAAGTGTAATAGAGGAAATAAAAAAGGCAGTCAAAAAGGAAATGCGTAACAGGTATGGACTGAAGCGTTGTGAAATCGATATGATGTTCCTGCTTCCGGCAGATTGTGAGACAAAAGTATATGTTAAGGACGATAAGAAAAATTATTATGAAGGAGATTTAAAGTTATTGTATTCGGGCAAAAAATTAGATCATTTTGAGGGAGTGTTGTACGAAAAAGTGAGCGGTCCAACAAGAATCGGAAAGGAGGATGAAATAGCAATACAAAAAAGTTTGCAATTAGAAGAGATCAAAAAAGGGGATGCCCAAAAAGAGAGAAAGAATGTAGATCGCAGCAGGGATAGTTCCAATAAAGCGATTTTATATGATAGTTTTGTCCAGAGCCGAGATTATAAACGACTTCAGCAATTTGATTTTTCTCCCTGTCAGGCGTTAGAAGAGGAGATTGAAAAATTTAAAGAGAATATAACGGTAGAAGCAGTAAATGACCTGACCTTTGTAGACTGCAACATTACGGGAAATAATAAAGATATTATAACGGTGGCGTCTGTTGAGACAGATGCGGGTAATCTTGATATCTTGCTTTTGTTTTTGGACAGAAAGCAAAAGGCCGCATTTGATATTCTGTCTCCAGAAAAGACATTAAATTATCAGATTGCCGACTTAAATCATGATGGCAGGTCAGAGCTCATTGCGGATTTTTTCGGGTTTAAAGAGTCGAGAAAATATATTGGGATTTATCATTACAAGGGAAAGATTGTGCCAATATTTGAAGAAAATATTGATTCGTTTCAGTATGATTTTTCATATACCATTTCTGGCTCGAAGATCACAATAAAAAGGGTCAAATATTATTACAATAAATCGGATGAACAAAAAAAAGCGAAGATTGTAAAATATGTATATGGCATAAAAAAGGATAGTATGGTGCTGGTGAGCAAAAAAACATTATGGAAATCTAAGTTAAAGGATTTTAAAGCATGGACACTGGGATAGATTCTTATGAAACGAAGTGAAACAGGCAGAAATGTGATGAGGCGACTGCAGCGAGACGATTGTAGCAAGGCAGTTGCCTTGCGGGAAAAATGTGAGACGATTGTGACAAGGCAGTCGCCTTGCGGAAAAAATGTGGGGCGATTGTAACGAGGCAGTTGCCCTGCAGGAAAAAAGAACTTGCAAAAGGAGAAAAAATATGATAGTATAGTTTTTGTTGTTGGCTTGGAACAGCGACAGAAGGAAGGACCTTTAGCTCAGTTGGTCAGAGCAATCGGCTCATAACCGATCGGTCCAGGGTTCGAGTCCCTGAGGGTCCATTTGTTGGTTATTTGGAGATCAACATAACTCAGGTATCTAAGAGTTTAAATTCGAGTCCCTGAGGAGTTCATTTGTTGGTTATTTGGAGATCAACGTAACTCAGGTATCTAAGAGTTTAAATTCGAGTCCCTGAGGAGTTCTTTGTTGGTTATTGGCCCAGTGGCTCAGTTGGTTAGAGCGCCGCCCTGTCACGGCGGAGGTCACGGGTTCGAGTCCCGTTTGGGTCGTTTGATGTCATGTAAAGTTGACATCAATGATGAATTGGTTTATAATAATGAACATGTTTGAACGTCATTATGTGAGAACCAGCATTGTCATGTCATGACAGTGCAGATTAACTATGGGATCTTAGCTCAGCTGGGAGAGCATCTGCCTTACAAGCAGAGGGTCATAGGTTCGAGCCCTATAGGTCCCATTTAGTAACGATTTGTTACTATGCCGCAGTGGCGGAACTGGCAGACGCCCAGGACTTAAAATCCTGTGGGTAGTGATACCCGTACCGGTTCGATTCCGGTCTGCGGCATTGATTGAAAAATCATTTGGAGGGAAAACAGATTTTGGATTTATAACAAAAGCTTCTATAATCAAGAATTATTTCAAAAGCAAAACAATCAGTGCCTCAAAACCATAAGTACCACAAAAAATCAATACCACAGAAATAATCCATAGTACAGAAACAAATCCATAGCAAAAAAATAAATTAGTAGCACAGAAACAATAAATAGCACGAAAACAAAAAATAATACCTGTCAATATAGACGGACAAACAGCTGCAGCGCCTGTAAATACAGGTTTTGCAGCTGTTTTTTTGATGTATAAAAAGCAGTGGGGCAGGATATTAAAACTGTACCAGGCGCGGGAGATTCTGCTTACTGTATAAAAATAGTCTGAAAGGGGCTTTGAGCTATTCGAGGTGAAATTGATTGGAAACATACGGTAAGAGACATGAAATTTACGCAAGGCATGGCGGCGGGGGAAAAACGGAAAAAAAGAAATCCATCCGCCTGATATAATTACAGATAAAGTTTAGCTTGTTTTTATTGAGAGGTAAAGACGGGACTATGACTTAATAGTTAAAAGACCTTGGAGAGGGTCTCTAAAAACTACTACTATATATTATAATATGAGGAGGAATGTTATGAGACTGAGAAAGTTTTTTTGCGCTGTTTTGACGGCCGCGCTGGTCTTTTCAGGGCTTCCGGCGGGAAGCGCTGCGGCGGGCGGCGCAGCTGTGGCAGAGCGTATTGCAGAGAAAGCGGCGTATTCCGGCCGGCTTTCTAAGGAGGAGAAACAGACAGTTTCTGCGAGGAAAGCGGCTTCCGATTCTGACGATTCAGAGGAAGAAGTCGAGTATAAGCCGATCTATACGATCGCCGATCTGGCGGGGATCAATAATGACCCGTCTGGAAATTACATCCTGATGAATGATATTGATATGACAGAGGCGACCCAAAAGGGCGGCACCTGGGACACTGGCAATGGATGGACGCCGTTAAAGACGTTTTCTGGCATATTGGACGGAGACGGTCAACGGATCATAGGGGCGCATATCTACGGTGCGGCAGGGGAAAAGGTTGGATTGTTTTCGGAGCTTAGAAGATATAGTGATAGCCCAGGGATAATAAAAAATCTGGGGATGGTCGACGTCAAGATCCAGGATGTTACCGGCGCCAGCTACATTGGCGCTATAGCGGGGTATGGCTATGGGAGAGGCTACAGTTACCGCACTTCAATATCAAACTGTTATGTCACCGGTACGATTAGCTGCGAATCTGGATCATCGCCACGTGTTGGCGGGGTACTGGGTTATCCCTATGATTATGTAGAGGTGTCTAATTGCTATAATGCAGCGCAGGTTTCAGGAAATGGGATTGTTGGGGGATCCGATTATGTTGCTACTTCCTGTTATAACATTGGGGAAGTGACGGGATATCCCATCGGTCCTTCTTCTTCCATAAACAACTGCTATGCCCTTGCCGGCAAGAGTGGAGAGGAGCAATCTAATGTCACCACCCTGACGGAGACACAGATGAAATTACAGAGTCTCTATGTTGGTTTTGATTTTGAAAACACATGGGAGATCGATCCGTATTCACTCTACGTATATCCGCAGTTAAAGACAAACCGCCAGGAGCGTGTAGTAAAGATGGAGATTGGCAGGGCGCCGACGAAAGAGGAATACGTCCAGGGGGAGGATCTGGATATTACTGGAGCTTATGTCAGCATTGATTATGAGGGCGCCCACAACGAGCAGCTTCTTATCTTAGATTCTATGATCGTTGACTATGACCCTATGAAATTAGGAGAGCAGAAAGTAGGCGTCCGCTGGGGAGGATATACCGCTTATTTTACTGTTACAGTCAAGCCGGTTGCGATCACATCCATTGCTTTGGATGAGGAGGATCTGCATGTGCAAAAAGGAAGTTCAAAGCAGCTTTCCCCAGAGATCATCCCGGATTCTGCATCGGAATATGAGCTAAACTATGAGAGTAAAAATCCGGGGATTGCAAAGGTTGACTCTTCCGGAAAGGTTACTGGACTGAAGGCGGGGACGGCCACAATCACGATTACGGCGTCCAATGCGGCGGGAGAAGTCAGCCGCGACTTTACGGTATTTGTTGACGTCCCATGCCGGATGATCGTTTTAAACAAACAGCAGCTGTCAATCTGCCAGGGAAATACCGCTACGCTGTCCGCTGTGACGGTTTCTCCGATTGATATGACAGATACGATTATCTGGGATTCGTCCGATCCGGATGTTGTATCGGTTGATGAGAATGGAGTGATCGAGGGACTGGCGCCGGGAGAGGCTACGATCACCGCTACAGCGGGAGAGGTATATGCGACCTGCGACGTCACCGTGCAGAGAGATCTATCGGATTTTAAGATTGTTGTCGGCGGAATGGAATATCAATATACCGGCAAAAAGATTGAACCGGACATTGTCGTGACAGATGATTATGAGTTCCTGAACGAGCGGGAGCATTATCAGGTCAGATATGAAAATAATATCAATCCGGGAACAGCTAAGATCGTTGTAACTGGAATTGGATATTATACTGGTACGATCGAGGCGGAATTTACCATTATCGGATCAGCAGACGAAAACGGCGGCGATAGCGGAAACGGCGGCGATAGCGGAAACAGCGGTACTAGCGGAAATGGCGGCAGCGGAAGCGCTACGGCAGCGCCAACGATAAATGACAGCAGTTCTGGTAATTCCGGGAGTGGGGACAAGAGTAACAGCAGCAATACAGACAAGGGGAAAGAGGATACCAATGAGGACGATGAGGACTATGACGATGACGACGATTATGACGAGGACGATAGCGGAAGCGCGGGAAGCAAGGTAACGCTTTCCAAAGCAGTCATTACTTCCGCCAAGAACGTAAAGGGGAAAAAGATACAAGTCAAATTCAAAAAAGTGAAAAAAGCCACTGGCTATGAGGTGCGATATTCTGTTAAGTACGGCATGGGCGGGGCAAAGCTCATCCGCTGCAAGAAGACGTCCTACACGATCAAAAAACTGAAGAAAAAGAAGAGATACTATGTCCAGGTTCGGGCATATTATACATCCGGCAGTGGAAAGAAGACGTATGGGGCATGGAGCGGGCGAAAGAGTGTGAAGATCAAAAAATAAAAAGCCGGAGCGCCCATATGCTCTGCGGGACAAAAATATGGCAAACTGTTCTCATGCAGTTTGCCATATTTTCCGTATCAGAGGCAGAATGCCAGAAGCAGGGTGAGCGGACGCTTCCAGTCCTTTTCAGGCAGTCTGTTTCCGGTTTTTTTCCGGCAAGGCGGATATTGCAAGGCAGTAGAAAAATGTGATATAGTAATGGCAGGATCAATACAAATCGATTGTTTCATAATGGGAGGTACGGTATGGGAAGAAAAAGATTTTTTTCAATATGTCTGGCTGTTTTTGTTTTGGTTACTTACCTCTGGCCGAATGGGGCTTTCCCGGGGACTGCGAAAGAGAGGCCTGCCATGGCGGCAGGAGTGGGAGAGACAGAGGGGGACTTTTATGACGGAGACGAAATCCTACGGTATCATTACTGGGAGCACGCCGGCGGTCTGTATACCATCCGTACCGATGTTTTGAATGTCAGCTGGCTTCTGGAGTCAGGCAAGTTGGAAGAACTGACAGAGCAGTACGGCTCTTCGCTTTATGTTGAGCTGATGGTAAAAGTCAAAGGTCAGGTGATTCCGAAGGAGTTTTTTAATATTTTGTCAAAAGCCGCCTGTTCTGGTTATATTTTTGTGAAGGTCGGCGGAGAAACATATGATTGGGGATTTGGGACAGAAAAGGACAGGAGGACAGGAAAAGACTTTTCGCCATATATTGTTTTTTCCAGACCGGATCGGTATCAGCAGGCTTTTGCAGAGGATGCCGCATGGCTGCAGCTAAAGACTTCCTATGAGCCGTATTCCTTTGGGTTCCGGGCGCTGATTAGCATTACTTCTTTTAAGATGGATGGCGACGTATATAAGAGCAGCGATTATTTCCAAAATTTCTTTGACCGGTTTGCCGTAGAAGAGGTTCAGTGGGACGAGGCTGCCTATGGATACCGGGAGTATGGATACGATCCCTCGCAGATTGGTTTTTTAGATGAGATTGGATATTTTTATGCGAATGAGTTTGACAGCGCTGGAAATCCCAGCAATACATGGAAGGAATGTATTTGGGATCTCTACCGGGAACCGTATTCCTTTGCGACAGTCGAATTTCATCAGCTGTCACAATTAGAGCAGGATACGTTTGTTGTGTCAGATTCGCCGGTGATCGGAAAGGCCGCGGCGGTAAGCGGCGCGGCGGCTGGCACAGAGCCGCCGGAGATAACGTCTTCTGGACAGATGAATACAGAGCCGCCGGAGATAACGCCGGGCGGACAGCTGAATACAGAGATACCGGAGATAACGCCGGGCGGACAGACGAATACAGAGCCGCCGGAGATAACGCCGGGCGGGCAGACGAATACAGAACCGCCAGAGATAACGCCGGGCGGACAGACGAATACAGAGATACCGGAGATAACGCCGGGCGGACAGACGAATACAGAGCCGCCGGAGATAACGCCGGGCGGACAGATGAATACAGAACCGCCGGAGATAACGTCTTCTGAACAGACGAATACAGAGCCACCGGAGATAACGCCTTCTGGGCAGACGAATACAGAGCCGCCGGAGATAACGCCAGATGAGCAGACGGACACAGAGCCGCCCGCACAGAACTCACCGAAGCCCACGGAGAAAAGTTTTGTCTTAAAAGGGAGATTGAAGGGATTAAAGGGGAACGTCACAGCCCAGAAGGGGATTAAGCTCCGCTGGGTAAATCATGTGACCGGCGCTCCGGAAAAACTGGTATTATACCGAAAAATTTCTTCCAGCGGTTCTTTTAGAAAGATAAAAAAGCTGTCTGTGCTTAAG
>CANQCD010000108.1 GCA_947589455.1 uncultured Lachnospiraceae bacterium
TCTGTTCCCTGCGGCGCAGCTGTCCCCGGTATCTCCGTTCCCTGCGGCGCAGCCGTCCCCGGTATCTCTGTTCCCTGTGGCGCGGCTGTCCCCGGTATCTCTGTTCCCTGCGGCACAGCTGTCCCCGGTATCTCCGTTCCCTGTGGCGCGGCTGTCCCCGGCGTGGCCGTTTCCTTTGGCGCAGTTGTCTCCTGCGCCGTTTCTCCGCCAATCTGAAACCGCAGATGATTTTCCTGCAGATATCTTAGTACCGGACTATTCTCATCCAGCCCTTCCGGTATCTGAAATAGCACATTCTGATATTGGTCAAAATGATATATGGAAAGATCTGACGTTGCATCTGCGATCACAATTGTCAGGTCCCTATCATCCGGGAATGCATCCGGCTCCACTTCTTTTTCAACGTCTTTCTCCGGAAGATATATTTTTTTGACAGACGAACCATTAAAAAGCTGGGAGCCTAAATAAGTTACGGTATCACCGACTGTAAACTCCTTGATATCCGACTGCTGAAACGCCCTGTCTTCTATCCGATAAAAATCTGCGTCAGAAAAGTCAAACCCGCCCGCCGAAAAACCGGCAAAAGCGTTTTCACCCAGCGTATCAATCTGTCCGGCAAGCCGGAACGTTCCGTCTATCTTCGTATTACAAAACGCACCATATCCGATTTTCCCCGAAAAACGGTCTATGATAAAATCATCCGCCGTTTTCATTTCCGCAAAGGCGCAATCCCCAATCTCACGCAGGGGGTGCACGTCAAAATTCACAGTGTGGTCTTTTACCAGCGACCCTTCCACTTCGCCTACTGTCGCTCCGTAAAACGCCCTCTCGCCAATAACCAGATCGCTGTAATTTTCTACATAAATCTGAGAAAACGTCTGTCCAGAGAATACTTTCGCGCCAAACTCGACGATTGATACCATCAGAGACTGGCTTGCCGTCCCATAAACCGGACTGATCGCCAGCTGCTGGTGCGGTTTGTTTTTTTCAGGATAATAGGTAATAATCTTGCCCGCATAATTTTCCTGTCCGGCAACGCTTTGATAGCTGATCGTCAGACAGGCCGCCGTTGTATATACCGTTTCCGGTCTTCCTGCCATACTGCGCACGGAAGGTACCAAAAGACACGCCGCGCATAACAGACTGATCCATGTCCTTTTCTTGTCATATTTTTTACGCTTCATCTCTTCCCTCCTGCTTTTTGTCTGAAAAGGGACACAGCGGCATACCGTATCCCGATTGCCGGTCCATACGCATACCGCTGTATTTGCTGCTCCAATCTCCTACCGATATTACTCTTCCGATTCCGGATATACCTCATAGATTTTTTCACTGTCGGAAATCCGATTCCCATCTTGATCCATAAGCCAGATTGACAATGTTCCAATGTAATCTTCTCCGTCAACTGCCTCATAAGAATATTCCCGCGTAAAACCGCTGGTCCAATATGAGAGATAGTCGACCTGCAGATCTGCCTCGGACAGATCGCTATGATTTACCGTGATCATATTTTCCTCATTGTCAATCGATGCATAGAAGGTATCTCCACTCGTCTGGTCATAAAATTCAATCTCATCAATCTGTGTAACCAAACTTATCGGATAATAATAGATCCAATATGAGATATCGTCAAATGATACCCAATACTCCTGCCTGTTGGAATATTCATCCTCCAATTCCGGCGTTTTCGCATCATTGCCAACTATGATTTCTGCATCGCCTAACGTCTCCTCTTTGCCGACACAGGTAATCGAATTGCCACTATATTGCTGCTGATAGATGATATTATCCGTCGCATTGATGATCGGCTTTTGCACCACTCTTACAACATAGGTTCTCGATTGTCCGCCATAACTTATTGTCAGGGTATATTCCTCATCAACTGCCACCTTGTTTGTTTCCACAGTGACAAGATTTGAGTCGAATGTTATCGTATAATCTTCCGGCCGGCTGTCTGCATCGCCATAAATCCGGATCATTGTGTATTCATCACCGTCCTCTGTATCATACCAGGAGCTTCCAAAATCTACCTTCTCTGACCCCTTCATTACAGAATTGACCGCAATGTCATAAAAATCAACCGCAATATACAGTTCAAATACACGTGTATGGCCATTGGGGGCAGTTACTTTCCAGGCGGCAAATGCATCGCTGTCTGTCGGCTCAGTTTCTTCTATCTGGGAGTCTTCCTCCGCGCAGGACACGGTATATTCGCCCACTTCCTCCGCGCTGCTATACAGATACAAGCTGGCCTTATTCGCTTCTTCCTCACTCCAGCTGACCTCATCAATATTATCTCCGTATATGCTGATACTACATTCCGAAATCAGATCGTTATAGTACGAATTTACTTCGTTCCACAGCTCTTCCGCTTTCCCTGAATCATCATCATCCGGAATGGCCTGTAACTGTTCCCGGTATTCCTCCAGGGCGGTGAGAATATCTTCTCCTGTGCCCTCTTCCAGCAGACTATAATAGTCCTCAATCTGTGACAAAATAGAGTTTACTTTCTCTGTCGCAAGGATTCCAACATCTGACGGACTGCTTTCATAGGACATTCTGTTGATTGTCTTAAAAGTATCTGTCCTGCTGTCATAATCACAGACATGCCATAAGGTTCCGTCCTGCTGCGGGACATTATAATCTGCGACAAGCCTTGCGCCCCGGTATACGCTCACCTTCACAGAAGACTTAGAAAGCTGGTCGCATGAACCAGAGGAACGGTTTGAATAGTCATGGACATAGTAACAGTATTTTCCCGGCTGCACATCATAGATCGTGGTGGTCTCAGGACCTACCCATTCCGTATCATCCACATCCAACGCCGCATAACGCGTCTGACCATCGCTCTGATAAGCAATCATATCTGAAAAATAGGTATGGAACTTAGAACCGTCCGAAAGGTTCCCAACCAGATGGGAATCGGCGTCCGCAATCGCTCCGCTGTCTTCATCTCCCCAGGAAAGAATAAAGCGAACCTCTCCCCCAGTCAGGTTTGTCGTCATAGAGATATCTCCGTTTGCGACTCCGTCCGGCTTTACAACAACATTCAGAGACGTTGTCGTATACCTGTTTTCCATAGTCTGCCGCATATCAACAAACTGGACCGTATAACATCCCGCTGCAATATTTTCAAAAGAATAGCAGCCTTCTTCATCTGTCGTTGTCGTCTGCAGCGCCTTCCCGATAATATTATTCCTGTTCTGGCGAAGCCTTACCGTGATCCCATCCGTGATCCGGTTTCCTGTCGCGCTGTCTACCACTCTGCCGCTGATGTTCCCGCTCTTTCCTTCCCATTCCGAAGGGATCATCACAAGCTCTTCATTGGTATACGTTGACCCCTGCGCTGTTCCGATCACAAGGATCTGTGAGGTATCTGCATATCCCTCGCCTTTTGCGACAAGGAGATAATTTCCTGTCTTGATCGCGTCTGTCGTATAATGTCCATCGCTGTCTGTCTGCATCTTTACCACATTGCTGTCCTGTTCAATCCCCGCAGCATCATATCCGCTGGCATATGGAACGACATAGACGTCAATGCCGGACAACAGCTCGCCCTCTACGTCAGTCACCGCACCGGTAAATGTAACGTCAACCGCATTTTCATCTGCACCGTTATTATCGCTGACAACGGAAACAACCTCTCCGGTATCTGAGATCGTCACAATAATGATCCCAAGGCCATATATCACAGGCATCGCCTCTTCGGTGGAAACTGCGATAACGGTATCTTCGCCGCCGGATAAAATTGTCAATGCGAATTTTTTGATCGCATCAATATCCAATGCCTGGTTGGTGGTCAGATCAGCCGTATCGTTTACTAATACTTTGACGGTCCTGCGCGAACTGCCGTTGATCTTTACTTTTCCGCTGGTATTTAAATCAACAGAACTTAACACGCCGTTGTTTTCCAGAACAACATCCTTGCTTGCCTGGTTGATCACAACAGACGCCTCTCCGTCAGAGCCGATCACTACATGCGCCTGTGCGCTTTCTACTGAAATGCGGTTTCCTTTTGCATTTTCAATATAGGTATCCCTTGCAATCTGTTGAATAGTTACGCTCTTAAATACTGCATTATTTTCTACCTCGCCATTCGGCGCATTGATCACCAGATCGGTAGATGGATATTTTCCAGCCGGAATCGTCAGCTTTTCTTTTGCGTCTGTCTTTATCGTCAGCTGATCTGCGGCGGAAGTTAATGCCTGCGTAAGCTCCGCCTGCGTATGTACTTCTATCCTATTTGTGACAGTAACGACGCATACGGCAGTTGCCATCTGGTCTTCGGAACGTGCGATAATATTTGCCGTTCCCTTTGCCGCCGCTGTTACAGTCCCATCTTCTGCAACGCTTGCCACCCCATTGTTATCCGAGCGAAAGACTACTTTCGGATTTGTCGCCTCTGCCGGAGAGACACTGGCTGTCAGCTGAAACGATTCCTTTACGTTCAATGTCTTTTTCGTTTCTGACAGCGTAATGCCCTGCACTGCTACAAGCGGTTTTACTGTCGCTTTTGGCGAAGTATTCCCTTTGACTTTCACAGTACATTTTAACGTCTTCTTTTTGAATTTCTTGCTTCCTTTTGCCTTATAGCGGAACGCTGCCTTCACCGTGGTGCTTCCCGTTTTCTTTGCCTTGACGACGCCTTTCTTTGACACTTTTGCAATCTTTTTGTTTTTTACCGACCACTTTAAGCCTTTTATCTTTTTCACATTTTTTTTGACAATCTTTAAAGTAGTGGATTTTCCTTTCTTCAGTGTCACGCTTTTTTTGTTTAATTTTAATGTTACTTTTTTGGCTGCAGCCTGCGCAGTATTTTTTCCAAAGGAAATCCCCGCCGTTCCGGACAATACCATCGCTGCGGATAACAGGGCTGCCATCAGCCTTTTGCCGCGTTTCATTGTACGCTTCATCTCCTTCCTTTTTTCATCTGCCTTTCCATCTGACAGAGTTTTGGCATAGCGCAAAAGAAACTCTCCCATCCGCTATGCCATGCCATACGCTCTGTGTCTCCCTGGGCGCATGACCTCCCATATCTGATATTATTATAATATAACAGAACACAAAACTATGCAATGACTGTTTTGGTTTATTGATTATTGCTCATTCTATGCCATATCTGTTTTTGTATTTTTTCTCCCACTTTTTATAAGCGAGATTTTTCCGGGTTGTCCCGTCTATTTTTTCTTAACGGAACGATGTACTCAGGGAATGATGATCTTATAAGAGATTTTTTTCTTCCCTGATACATATCCAGACACCTTGCAGCTTCCACTCTTTTTCGCACGCAATACTCCCTTGCTGACAGAGACCATTTTCTTTTTGCTGACTTTCCATTTGAATGCGCTGTTTAAAAAGGAAGCGGACGCATTCGATTTCACATTATTGATTAGTTTGTATTTGCGTCCAACCGCTACCTTCACTGACTTTTTCTTAGCCGATGCGGTCAGTTTTACCAGAGTCACCGTGCATTTTGCCTGAAATCCCATACAGGACGCCGTGACTGTCGTTTTCCCGCCGGTTCCTTTTTTGGCTGTTACCTTGGAGCCGTTCTGTGACAACAGTTTTGCATTTCCAACCTGATAAGCGCTCTCGGAAGTCATAGACTGCTTTGATCCGTCGCTATAAACAAAATACGGTGCAAAGGAATAAGCACGCCCCGGCTTTAATTTGACCGATCCTTTCATCTTATATTCTTTTGGTTTGAGGACCGTTACTTTGCACACTGCGCTGCACCCGGAATAGCTGACTGTAATCTCTGTTGTCCCAAAGCCGACTGCACTGACATTCCCCCCGCTTACAGATACTACGCTGCTGTCATAGCCGGAATAGGTACAGTCACCCATAGAAACATATGAATATGAAGCTGTCTCGCTCGTATCCCCATATGTCGCTGTGATATGATACGTATCGCCTAATTTTATTGTTTTGCTGGATTCCTCTAAAGTCAGAACTCCATTTGACGGCGTTGCAGAAGGAAGGGGAGAATTTGTCGCTTCGGGAGCGTCAGATACCGTCACCGTGCAGATGGCAAGCTCCTCTGTATCCTCCTGTAATGTCACTGTGATCTCTGCCTGTCCCGCCTGCTTTGCCTCAACTATGCCATCGCTGCTAACAGACGCCACTTCCGGATTGGAAGAAGAATACTCACAGGCGCTGCTGTCTAATTTCACCCATTCTTCCTCCGTATCCCCCACACTGTCACTCTGATTGGAATCATAGCTATCGTCATTAGCAGAGGAATCATCTTTTTTTGCAATCAATTCATCATAGACTGACCTGGGAAGAGAGGCGACAATGGAAAAGCTTTCTCCTGTCTTAAGTTCCTGGCTGGAAGGCTCTAATTTCATAACCGGCACATATTACGTCTTCTCAAAAAAGGCGCTGACTGTCACAGGAGCCGCCGGCATTACAAAAGAAAATCCATTCTCTTCTTTTGTCGTCTCAACTGTTTCCCCCAAATCTGATTTGACTGTAAAAGACCCCTCTTCATACGCATATTTTCTGTCTGCGCTTACTTTAACCAAAACACGATCCCCGCTATAGGCAGAATCCATCTCTGTGCTTAATACGCCGTGTTCCATATTGGCAAATGTTATGGCATATCTTTTTCGGTGAACCGGCTCTTCTGCTTCTTCTGGATTTAACTCCCATAAATTCCATCCGTTTATTGCTGCAATCTCATTCAGCTCATCTACAAAATCCTGCGTTTTCATCTCTTCTTCGGATTTCGCTTCAAAACTAGCCGTGTTTGCCTGATTATCTGCTATCCCCAGTTCGCCGTTTCCTGTAAATTTATAATATGAGTTTCTGACGACTGTGGCGGAACCTGCCTTGCCGACCAGTCCGCCAACACCCTCGCCGCCAATTTCACCAGTATTATAGCAATTATTGATCTCGCAGACCATATGACTACCATTCGGCGTACTGCCTACGATCCCTCCCGTAGAATATTTTCCTTCTATTCTCCCCTGGTTAAAACAATTATAGATCTGATTTTCAACTTCATAATCAAATTCTACCTCTCCTACAATAATTACCAATTCCCGTTATCGTTCCAAAATTGCTGCAATTAATGATCTTTCCATTGCTTAATAGCCCTGCGATCCCACCGACGGCGTATCGGGCGCCGCCAGTCTCTGCAGTAACCGTCACATCTGATTTGACAACACAGTTTTCTATTGTTCCATAGTTTACGCCGGCAATCACTCCGGTATTATATGACGATTTGTTGGAAAAGCTGACGTCTTCCACGACCAGATTCTTAATCGTCCCGCTATTTTTTTCAAAAATCCCCCGCTCATTATAGCCTTCCATTCCTTTGATCGAATATCCCGCCCCGTCAAATACTCCTTCAAACTTACCGCTGACCATTTTATAATTAGAAGACGCCATCCCGGAAAAGTCAATATCCGCTCCAAGGCGTACCGTTTTATTACTCCCATCCGCTGAATTGGCAAAATTGATAAAATTAAGTCGAGACCTTCTTTACCATTAGTTAAAATACTATTATTAATAACATCAATGCGCCCGGTTAATAAAGCAAAAAAGATACCCACTAAAATTAAAAAAATCCAAATATAATTTACCATGCTTTAAACCACCGCCAGATTTTTTGCCAAAAACTTAACTTTGTTGTTTTTTTCTTAGAAGTATGCACATAAATATTAGTTTTGCGCACTACCTTCTCTTTTAAATAGATCTCGGCTTGCCCTACGACATCGCCATCCTCATAATTTTTTAATTTTGTTAAGGCATAATTAATTCTTAAATCTTTTTGTTCGTCAGTTTTTAAAGGTAGATAAACATCATTTTTAATATATAAAGTATCATCGGCATAATACTTATCCTTTTTGACTTTAAAGTTTTTTTGATCTAACACTTTAAGGGCTTGGTAACTAGCAAAAACATCTTCATATAAAGCAATATGATCTTGAAAATCATTAGGATCATTTAAAGTAACTATTACTAAATTAATATTATCTTT
>CANQCD010000109.1 GCA_947589455.1 uncultured Lachnospiraceae bacterium
TCTTGAATACCGCATTCCGGGATATTAGGGGGATTTATCCGGCGGCGGGGCGCAAAGGCATTTCTGCCAGATCATGGGGGAGCTTTCTTTGCTTCGCTTTTTAGCGTTTGCCGGATATGGGGAAAGAGGGGAGATTTCAGATGAGGAATGGGAAATCTGCATCCGGAATCTGTACCGTTTCTGTGTACACAGCAAAAAAATTTCAGAGAAACTTGCGGTAGTTTTTGAGTCCTTTTTTCGGCAGAAATGTCTTTGGAATTATTTGTTATTGTGAGAATATTTTGTCCTGGATATCGGGCGGGAAAAAGGCATAAAACAGGGCGACTGTTACAAAAGGGTGGATTAAGGGATATGCCATGATAATTGCGGTATATTTTTTGCGCTTTTACTAAAAAAAACTGACTGCTTTTGGTAAAAAAGTAGAAAATTTTTTGAGGGGCAAAAAAACCTTTACGAATGGGGCAATCTTCTATATGATAGGTTTATGTTTTTAAAAACTGATCTGGGAGAGTACAAAGGAAAGACCTTATGATAGAAGATGGGAGGACAAATGAAAATAAGTTTTTGGAGTAATATAAGAGGGGTGGCTGGAGTGACTGCGAATATGGGATGTATTTCTGTATTGACGTCTCTGGGACGGCTGGGGACGTCGGTACTGTTAGAAAACCATTACAGTACAAACAGCATTGGGGATATTTTATTGTCGCCGGGAAAGATTGAACAGCTCAGGGAACACGGCGATTATTTTTACCGATATGGCGTTGAGTACGTCCTGAAGCGACTGTATTCTGGCGAAGAAGGGGAGAAGCTGCTCCACAACGCAGTGATTCCATTGTTTTTTTCTTCTCTGCATTATCTTCCCCAGGGACGGATCGTGAACAAAGAAGTGTTCAATTATGAATTTAACCTGGTGCAGGATGAGTTATTTCAGGCGTTGGAAACGATATCGGATTATGTTTTTATTGATACAGAAACAAATCAGAATTTAAGCTCTAATGTCATTTTGTCAGAGGCGGATCTGGTTGTTGTAAATCTTCCGCAGAATCCACATGTACTTGAAGAGTTTTTTGAAAATTATGCATCTATTCAGCAAAAGGCGGTTTATCTGATTGGGCGGTATCGTCCAGAGTCCTATTGGAAGATCAGCAGGATCTGTTCGGAATTTCATATTCCCAGAGACAGGATTGGCGTGATCCCGTACAATATGGAGATGGAGGAAGCGATGATGCAGGGGCATTTACTGCAGTATCTGAACCGCAATTTCTACAAGGCGTCGGATGCAGAGAGTGAATATCTGATCCGGTATGCAAAGAGGTCATGCCAGATGATACGGAAAAATGCGTTGTCCCTGCGCCGCGCTGCCAGAAAAGACAGCCCGGGGATTGCCTGAAAATCAAGGGTGTGTTATAGTGGAAAGAGGTGAGACTACTGGAAAAGAAAGGATACGAACTTGTATGGACGTACTGGGATATTTAAAGAGCAGGCAGAATGAGTTGGAGCGGGTAGACCATCCTTTTTCTGGACGAAGCCTGGCGTTCCGCTATCTGTATTCTTATGGCGTCGGCGTGCTTGCGCTTGGCAGCATGAAAGCAATGACAGAGCTGACAGATCGGTATGAATATTTTTTAGGATGTATTTCCTTGCCGGGCGAGCAGAAAGAGCGGATCATTGATGATCTGAACAACCATTTTGAATTTCGCCTGACAGAGTGCATTAAGATTTTAAAGACAAAAGAAGTGCAGTATTGTTTTTTTGCAGATTTATGGAAGCTGTCGAATCTGGCAGTCTGGTCATTGGAATATTGTGAAAAGATCATGGAAAATTACATACAGATCTTTCACATGTCCGAAACAGAGATTGTTTTTTTGAGAGAATTTAATGATGCGGCGGTCAAGCGGGACGTTGCGGCGGCGAGGGAGCGCTATCACAGCTTTAAAGAGGCGGGGTTTGAGATCCCGTATCGAATTTTGCGTTATTTTATGCCGGAGTTTTATGATGAGGACAGCTATGAGGACATTACGGTAAAGGCGGGCAGGACGCTGTGCTTTGACAAGCCGACGAGGGTTGCCGGAAATATTTATGTGGAGCGGGGCGGTTCGTTGCTGCTTGACGGAGCCGACCTGACAATGGATGGCTCAATCCGCATAGACGGCGGAAGGATCCAGGTGCTTAACACAAAAATATTTATTGAGGGATGCGAGACGGATTATTTTCTGGATATTGAAGATGCGGCGGTTGTCAGGGTAGAGAATGCTTCTGTAGATTGCAATGGCAAGTGTGGGTTCCTCAGGCAGAAGAAGGGGCGTCTTTTGATCGAGGAGGGAGAATTTACCCGGTCGGCCGGCTGCAGGATGATCGATTTTTCCGGCCGGTTTATCAGAGTCCTGCGAAGCAGCTTTTCGGAAGGCGGGGCGGGGTTTATCGCAGTCTCCGGGCTTTCGCAGGTGCTGGTAGAAAATTGTGATTTTATCCATGCAGAGGCAGAATATGGCGGGGCGTTTTATTCCGATTCGATTGATAATGTGATCATACGAGAATCTGCGTTCCGGTTCTGCCGGGCAAAATATCTTGGCGGCGCCGTTTATTTTAAATACCGGAAACTGGGGCAGGTGATCAAGGACTGTCTCTGTGGGAATTGTGAACCGGAAGAAAATGCGATGTTTAATGTGTATGAAGATGATTTTGAATTAAAGATCAGATAGAAGGTGGAATCATGATAATAGATAACCTGACTAAATTTAACCAGAAAAAGAAGTTGTGGATGACGCCGAAACATCCTCTCTATACAAAGCCAAAGGAATATAAGATAGTATATGCAGCCGCCTGTTTTATGCAGGCTGAGTTGAGCGAGCAGATCAGTCCGTTAGATAACTTTGAGTTAGAACGCCTTATCCTGTCTGGGTTTCGTTTGCAGCCAGAGGACGTCAAAATGGTTTTTCAGCGCGCGGCAGAAAAGAGCGCCGTGATAGATTATCTGCTGCAGGCCGCAGAGGAGGAGCGGGAAAAATATCTGATATTGCTGGATATGATCAATGTCAGTCTCTATAAAGGAAAGCTGCAGGACAAAGAAAAAGAATCGATCTCGCTGTTTGGTAAGATGTTTGGCGTGACTTCCGAACGGATCATGCTGCTTTTGGAGTTCCTGCAGAGCGCAGAAGGGGACAATGTTTCTGCGTGCCGGGAGATCTTACACCGGATGCATGTCAATGGCATTGAATTAAGCCCGCTGGATATGAAATATTATGTGATGCACTTCTGGGGAACAATGGATCTGACCCAGGAAATGTTAGACCATGAGCGCGATGTGAGGATCGTGGAACGGTGCCAGATCGAGGAAGATCTGGTGTTAAACGAGGGGATGCGGCTGGTATTTGACCATGCGGAAGTGCGGATCAAAGGAAATATTCTTTTGGATGGGGGAGAGCTTGTCGTGGAAGACAGCAAGGTGATCCGGAAAGGGGATTCCCATCGGGCGTGCATTAACATGAAGTCTGTAAAAAGCCGGATTGCAATATTAAACAGCGAGATGGACTGCCGGAATATGGGGATGCTGATCCGGGCAGAAGCAGGGAATTTATGTGTGGAAGGAAGCCTGATATACCAGACGACCAGAGGGGCGGCTGTCAGATTCTGGGGACAGCGGATCGAGGTGAGGGATACTATTTTTTCACAGTGCTATTCGCCGGAGGATGGCGGCGCGCTGATGATACGGACCCCGGACGCTGTGGTAGAGGGATGTAAATTTCGCCGTTGTGAGGCAAGGCGCGGCGGCGCGATTTTTGCCGTGGAGGGAAATCAGATCACAAATTGCCGCTTTGACGACTGTTTTGTCTCAGAGTTTGGCGCGGCTGTTTTTTATCATGGATTTGTCCGCGCGAATGTCCGCCGCCTGCAGTACAGAGAATGCTGCCCTGAGGGGGCGGAGACAGTGCAGTACCTTGCAAAGATGGGGACGTTCCAGATCACAGGCGAATACCATATCCATGTTTCTACGATCATTGACTGCCCGGTCATAATCGAGGCGGAAGGGACGATGGTGTTGGAAAATGCAGATATCTATCTGAATTATCCAATCCGCTGCCGGGGGAGCATACAGATGAAAAATGTAAAACTGATCTGCAATCATTTGCAGGAGGGAGATATGCTGATCCTGGAGCATAGCAGGAACTGCAGGATTCATCACTGCGAGTTTAACGGAATGCAAAAGGCAGGCGGAATCTATGCGTCCGGAAGCCGGATCACGGTCACAAAATCCCTGTTTCGTAATATCAGCGGCGGACGGGCGGTTTATGACGCTTTTTCGCCAGAGATTCGAGAGTGCATTTTTAATTTTTGCCAGGATGGGGCGGTATACTGTCAGAACGGTGAGATCAAACGGAGCGTATTTGTAAACTGCCGTGCAAAACATGGCGCCGGTGTTCAGATGTATGGAAATAAAGGCGTGATCGAACAGAATAATTTCAGGCGCTGCGTTGCCGAACATTCCGGTGGGGCGGTAGACAGGGCGCTGGGGCAGCAGGTGATTCAATGTGTATACGAGGAATGTAAGCCCAATGACGTTTCCTGACAGTTTCAGTTACAAGATGCACTATTAACGATTATACGAGAACGGTAAGTCGAATGACGTCTTTTGACGGCAGACAATGGGAGGAAAGCGTTTTTTGCGCATTGCGCCCCGGGCTGCTTGGTCTTTGCGTGGTTTTTCAGCAGATTGATAAAAAGGGCACCGCCTGCGTTTTGCCCTTACATACCACTACATTTCAAAGCTCTCCTTTATGAGGGCTTGCAATATCCTATCGCATAAAAAAGGAGGAGCCCTGGCTCCTCCTTTTTTATGCGATAGGATATAAATTATGGGAGTTAAGAGACATGTTCTTCTTCTTCCGAATCTTCCTCTGTTTCTTCTTTTGGCGGAAGGAGGTGGAGTTTTACCTTATCCACTCTGTTTTTAGAAGCTTCCAATACAGTATAGGTAGCATATTCATCACTGACAGACTCGCCGGCCTCCGGAATGTGGTCTAACAGGTGGATGACATGACCTCCGATGGAATCAAAATCTTCTGACTCCAGAGGGATTTTCAGGCGCTCGCTGACATCATCGAGTTTGGCAACTCCCAACAAGATAAAAGTATCTTCATTTAGCTTGGTGATATCATCCTCTTCATTGGAATCGTATTCATCACGGATTTCGCCGACAATCTCCTCAATCAAATCTTCGATGGTAAGGATACCGGCGGTAGAGCCGTATTCATCAAGTACGATCGCCATGGGGATCGAGTCTTTTTTCATTTCAAAAAAGAGCTCTGAAATCTTTTTATATTCATAGGTAAAATAAGGTTCTCTCATTATTTCTGCAAGAGAAAAATCTCTTTTCGGACCTTGATAAAAGAATAAATCTTTAATATTGACAATGCCGACAATATTGTCCCTGCTCTCGCTGTAGACAGGCATCCTGGTAAAGCGATCCACAGAATAAAACTCTAATAACTCGTTGTAATTCAAATTGATATTGGCAAAAGCAACGTCCATTTTGGGAACCATGACGTCTTTGGCAACGGAATCGCCAAAATCTACCACGTTGGTGATCATCTGGCGTTCTTCTGTCTCTAACACGCCCTCCTGATGGCTGACGTCTAAAATTGTCCGAAGCTCATTTTCTGTAATGGCCGGCGTTTTTTTCGTGTCGAGGTGGAACAGGAGCAACAGACCGTTTGACAGTTTATTCATGCAAAAAGAAATCGGCGTCATAAGTATTGTGATCGCATACACCGGTTTTGCATAAGCAAGGGACAGTTTTTCTGCATAGATGGTTGCTATTGATTTTGGTACGATCTCGCCAAAAATAAGAACCAGTATCGTTAAAATCCCGGTCGCCAGCCCGATGATCGCACTGGACATATGGGAAAAACCGGAATTGGATGCCAGCCTGATCGCAAACGAGGTAGTAAGGGAAGACGCCGTCAGATTGACAACGTTATTTCCTATTAGAATCGCACTGAGCATATGGGTAGGTTTTTCTATCAGTTTAATCACAATACCTGCATTTTTGACATGTTCCTCTGCCATTGTCTGCATCCGCATTTTGTTTACCGTCGTAAGGCAGGTCTCTGCAGAAGAAAAGAATGCAGAGAGACATAGTAGTATCAGTAAGATTACTAACTGCCAGGCGTCACTTGAATCCAAATAATCACTCCAATCAAAATAAAATATATTTATGTAGAAACAGCTTAATTTTACAATAGGGTTTGCTGTTATGTCAAGGCTTAGAAAAAGAATGGCAGAATCTCTTTTTGTGCGATAAAGACTGATAGAATAAAAAAATAAAATAAATTATCAGAAAACTATTGACAAAATTCCGTAAAAGATATACAATTTAACTATCAAAAACGTAGATTAAATTTTCAAATGGAGGTTGGGTATCGTACCACAAGCCCATATTTTATGGATATCGGGGAATGAGCGAACGACTGGATGTGTTTGGAGAATGCGCGGGACAGTGTATTGTCATAGTAAAGATTATTGAGGATTCTGCCACACAGTACAGCAAGAGAGCCGATAAAGAGATAGGATATGGAAGACAGCAGGTTTTATGAGGACATGCTGTACGTCGTGTAAGGAAGCCCCGGTCAGGAGAAGGCCGGGGCTTTTCTCGTGGGATAGGAAATTGCAAGTCCTCCGAAAGAAGGGCTTTGAAATGTAGTGGTGTGCAAGGGCAAGACGCTGGTTTTGCCCTTGTTCATGCGCCCGGATTGGACTGAATCTGACTGGCGGGCAGTCCTGCTCCGAAAAATCTGAAAAAATCCGCATCATGGGAAAAAATAGTTTGTACTTGTGTTAGAATATATGGTATCATATAATATGAGAACCAAAATTGCTATCAAAATTTTGTACGGGAGGAAAGAGACAATGACATTGCGAGAATGTTATCAGGCGATTGGAGGGGATTATGAAGGAGTCGCTTCAAGATTACGGACGGATGAGAGGATACAGAAATTTGTATTAAAATTTTTAAAAGATGAAAATTTTAATATCCTCACAAAATCCATTGAAGCGAATAATATAGAGGAGGCTTTTCGCGCCGCCCACACATTAAAAGGGGTTTCTCAGAATCTGGGGTTCACCGGCCTGCATGATGCCAGCGATGCTTTGACAGAATGTCTGAGAGGCGGGGAGTTTGATGACGGGCTGTACCAGGATGTAAAGAGGGAATATCAGAAGATCATTGATGCGGCCAACACGCTTGCATAAGCTGATGAAAGGACCGGAATCGTCGTATGAGTAGTGAAAACACAAAAATGAATACCAGAGAATATGAATTGTTATGGGAGTCCGGCTTTTCGCAGGATCAGATCATTGAGATTTCCAAAGGAAAGACGGCGGGAGTGGATACTTCCATTTATGGGAAGAAAATATTCCTTGCCATTCAAATGCGTCAGATCCGACTTGGATTGCAGGAAGGATTGGATGTCCGGGCATATGCCAGGCCGGAATATGACTGGTTTCAGATGGAAGAAATCCGGCTCGGGCTTCAGAAAAATTTGAATATCAGTATTTATGCATCTCCTGCGATTCCATATGATAAGATGCGCCAGGTTCGCATTGGGCTGATGCAGGGCATGGACTTGTCAGCCTACATAAAATTAAAGGCGGGTATTTTAAGGGAGATCAGAAAGGCAGTCCTGTCAAAAGTCAACATTGTCCCTTTTATAAAAGAGGGTTTTGACACAGAGCAGTTAGAGCAGATACGG
>CANQCD010000110.1 GCA_947589455.1 uncultured Lachnospiraceae bacterium
GCGTCAAAGGCAGTCGGCTATCAGGTGCAGTATGCACTGAAACCGAACTTTTCCCACAAAAAACAAAAGAAGGTAAAGGCGCTCACGGTTAAGCTTAAGAAGCTGAAATCAAAAAAGACATATTATATCCGAGTGCGCGCGTATAACAAAAAGAGCGGCAAGACGGCATATGGAAAGTGGAGCACAAAAAAGAAATGTCGGGTGAAATAGGCGGTCGCTGCAAGGGGTTTGAGGGAAAATCTATTGTATCGAGTTGGAGGAAATTGCCTGTTTGGGTTGAGGGAAAACTGCCTGTTTGGGTTGGAGGAAACTGCCTGTTTGGGTTGGAAGAAACTGCATTTTGATGGGTAAATGATTTTAGAGAAAGAGGAGTGAAAATTTGAGGAGACTAAAAAGAAGAGCGGCAGCTGCTTTTTTGGCAGTTGTGTTGACCGTGGGGATTTTTCAAGTATCGTCAGATACAACAAAGGCGGAATTTGTAGATTCGTCAGAGTATAATATTTCGGAATATGACCTGACCGTCCAGCCGATAAACAATACCGGACAAAATATCCAGTTCCACCCGGGCGATGGGAGATATATGGTCTGGCTGAAGGGCAGGGCAGTGAATTGCGGAAATACAAATTCTGCATTGAAATCTTTGCAGAAAATCAGCGAAGTGACAGATCTCAATAAGATTTCTTTTTATGAGATTGATATAAACAGTAAATTAAGCAACGAGGATTTGTCAGCGTGGCAGCAGAGTAATGGGATAAGCAATATAACTATGCTCAGTACCAAACAGAATTCTTCTCTGGCCGATTTTTGTAATACGGTACAGAAGCATTATGTTTCGGGAAGCTACACTCTTCCTCTAATCTGTATTGTTGATCCGGCGGGAAATATCAAAAAGGTATCGACGGGGTATGTATCACAATCCAAAATCTATGAAGCAATTAAAGAAGTGTGTCCGACGGATGTTTTTTTACCTAAAAATGTTACAGCAGTTTTAGAGACAGATGTAGAAACTCCTTCCAAGGGATGTACTATGTTGGGGGTATATGGTTCTTATTACAGTCAGGCACAGGATGCTTTGGATAGACTTAATGAAATACGCAGGGAGGCATGTAATGATGGTAATGTACCAGATCCGAGGAATCCTTCTCGTATGTTGCAGCCTGGTGATTATGTTCCTATTAAGTGGTCTAAAGATTTGGAGAGCGTTGCAAGGATCCGTGCAGTGGAAGGCGGTTTGGCACATTCTGTTTTTTCATCTGGACACAGCCGTTTCAATGGAAAAACGATTTGGTCAGTTAAGTACAATGGTATAAAATCTTCTTCTGAAGATTTGGCATATAATTGGGGAAATAGCATGGTATATGGGGTTGACCAGTGGTATGGAGAAAAAAATGACTGGGTGGAGCAGTCACCGGGAGCAGTCACCGGACATTATACCAGCATGATTAATCCTAAATTTACTTATGTTGGATTGGGCGATTTTTATACAGAAGCAGCAAAATATCCTAATACGCTGGCTGGAGAGTTTTCTTCTACTTCCGAAAACCTGGATTCGACTATGCAGGAAGTACAGACAAATGTTATGCAAAAAATAGAAGTAAAGGATTCTTATATTGCGGAATATACATCGGAATGGGAAAATATGGCCTATGCAGGAAATACAATAAAGGTAAATAAAGTAAATATAGCAATAGATTCTGATTCATTTAGCCTTTGGTCTTTGGACGCTATAGCGCCATCTCCAAGCGCGACGCCAGAACCAAGCGCAACGCCAGAACCAACTGATGATAATGACGATGACTACACCAAAGATTATCATGCCAAATCGAAAAAACCGGCAAAAGTCAAAATAAAAAGCTGTAAGTCGAAAGGAAAGAGAAAACTTGTCGTAAAATGGAAAATGGTACCCGGAGCATCAGGATATCAGGTTCAGTATGCATTAAAATCTAACTTTTCCAGCCAAAAGCAGAGAAAGGTTAAAGCGCTCTCTGTCAATTTGACAAAGTTAAAATCAAAGAGGATATATTATGTCAGAGTCCGCGCCTATGAAAAAAGTGCTGGCCGGACGGCATATGGAAAATGGAGTGCAAAAAAGAAATGCCGGGTAAAATAACTCATGGTTTGATTTGACTGCAATGTCCAACAGAAATAATCATGAATCAGGAAATTGCCGTGTACGGAAAAACTGTACGCACAGAATTATGGAAGTCTCGGGGCTGTCGCATTAAGAATCCTCATTTGTTAAAGCGACAGCCCCGACTGATTATGCTACAAGAGACAGCCGCAGTTTTTCCGCCGCTGTCCCTTATCTGTATCACTATTTATATCTGCTGTCACACTGGCTGTTTCCCAAATATTTCCAGATATTGCTTTGCCTGTTCCAGCGTGATCTGCAGCTTTTTCTGCAACCGGGCAAGGATGTCGCTGTCAGATAACCCGAAATCATATCCGCTTTCAATAATGCCCTCTGCTTTTCCTTCCATACGGCCTTCCGCCAGACATTCTTCCCGAATACTCATACCTAATCCGCTCATGGAATCGACCTCCTTCCAAAGTTCCTCATTTTTTGAAAAATCAATATATTTTTTCACCGTATCCAGAAAATCTTTTCTGTGGGGATACATTATAGTATGTAAAAATTCCAGCATACTGCTTTTATCTTTATCCTCGATTTCCTGAAAAACAGCGTCCCCCAGACGAATGATGACCAGGGTCAGCATGTCGTAGTTTTCTCTTGCCGGGCTGGCGCGATCCAGCCCGGCTAAATTTTCCGTTATCTGGAATGAGTGGAGCAGCTCCATGCTCCCCTGCAGATTTTCTTCTCCCATTTACCGTCCTCCTGTGTGTTCATTATAACTGTTTTCGGCTGTTTTTACAATAATAGATTGCGGCAAAAAATTGGCTGAAAAAATTGTCTAAATTGTTCAAAAAAGCGGAGATCAATTTTGACGATCGGAAGCGGAGTAGGAGAGGAGCGCCAGCCTGGATACGGCAAGATCGATCAGAGGCGAGGGCTGTGGGATATTACCTTGTGTTTTTTACAAGCATGGGCTATAATATGGAAGGATATCAGTTCTTTGCAGGAGCATTCGGACATTCTCCGGGTGTTGTTCGTGTCCAGTTCCGATTAAATTGAATGCGCTGTGAACACGGAACAGCTGATATCTTTTGGTTTACTTAAAAATTTGTCTTTGGAGAAAAAGGAGAATCGATATGAAATGTTTGGAAGCAAAATATAAATGGATATTTATATGCATTGTTTCGCTGTGCATTGGCTGCACTGCAGGGTATGCAGGCACAACTGCAGGCGCCGCCGATCGGTTAAACAAGGGAGTTTACTCTCTGGTACAGGGGAAATGGTATACAGAAAATACATCTGCCGGATATGATGTGAGGTTTACCAGGAGCGAGGCGAGATATTATGACAGGAAGACTGGAAAATTGTCTTATACAGTAGAGATTGCGGGTTCGCAAAATATCAAAAAGGGATATTATCAAAAAGGGTATTTAATTAAATTAAAAAGAAGGTATAAAAGAAAGACTTATAAGTATAGCTATTACATTAGAAAAAAACGCCCGAATATAATGTGGTTTTATAGTGGATGGAAAGCGGACGGAAACCGTTATTCGGGTTCTGCAAGTCTTACGGTAGGAAAATGGAGATAAGGTATGGCAGCGGTTAAATACCACAATTTACTTTTGTGCTTTCCTGTGCTATACTGTCATTGTCTTTGAGACTGCAGATAAAGGAATCTTTTCATTTGCAGTGCGGCAAAATTGAAGCAGCTAAGGAGCTGGACGCAGAGGTTGAAGATGGAAAGAATCTTTTCACCTGCAATGCGGCAAAAGACAGAAAAAGGCGGCGTCCGGCAATGTGCCGGACTGGGAAAATAAAAAGGGAGAGCAGGATCATATAGTGCGTATAAGAAAAATGGACAAGCAGCGGGCTTGTCCATTTTGGCACGAAAGGCGCCAGGCAAAAGTATGCGGGAAGGAGAACCATGATTAGAACCGGTATGTATATTGTTTTTGGCTATTTGTGTGGAAGTATTTTGTTTGCCCGTATTTTTGCAGCTCTGCTGCAAAAAGGAGACATCACGGTGCAGAGTAAGGATGGGAATCCGGGAACAGCAAATGCGTTTCTTTATGGAGGGCTCTGGTGCGGGCTTCTGACTTTATTCGGCGATCTGTTAAAGGGGTTTGTTCCGGTTCAGTTGTATCTGAAAGGAACGGGATTAGATTCCTGCAGAATGCAGCTGACTTTTGTTATCCTTGCGCCGGTTCTGGGACACCTTTTTCCGGTTTTTAACGGATTTCATGGAGGAAAGGGGATTGCGGTTACTTTTGGATGTCTGCTGGGGCTTTTTCCAGATTTATGTCCGGCGCTTATTTTGGCGTTCGTATTTCTCTTTTTTTCGCTGGTCGTGCGGATTACGCCGCATTATGACAGGACGATATGGACATACCGGTGTGCTGCAGTCTGTATGCTTCTGTTTGTTAAAAATATTTATATTATCATGGCGTTCTTAGCCATTGCGCTTGTAGTGAATATTCATATGCGGTGCGGCGGTGGGACGAAAGAGAAATGTCAGGTGAGGATTTTATGGAAGCATTAGTGTTATCGTGCGCTACGGGAGGCGGACATCATGCGGCGGCAGAGGCTGTGTGCGAGGCATTGGCAAACAGAGGGCATCATGCGGATTTTTTGGATCCATATACTCTGTGTGGGAAAAATAGGGATGTGCATGTTGGCAATTGTTATATTAAATGCGTTCAGAGGGCGCCGGGGCTGTTTGGCATGATATACAGGCTTGGAAATCTGTACAGGCGGTTTCCTGGAAAATCGCCTGTCTTTTGGGCGAATAAAAAAATGGCGGATTTTATGCAGGAATATTTGGAGCGGCATACATATGATGTGATATTGACAACTCATTTGTTTCCGGGCGAGATATTGACGCATTTGCAAAGGAGAGGCGTCTCTCTGCCAAAGATCATCTTTATTGCTACAGATTACACCTGCATTCCGTTTACTGAGGAGACAGGCTGTGATTATTTTATCATACCTTCTCCAGTACAAAAGCAGGAATTTTGTATGTGGGGGATAGCGCCGGAAAAGATCGTCCCGATCGGGATTCCTGTGAAGCAGGGGTTTCGAGAAGAGATAGACCGGGAAGAGGCGTTGCGGCGTTTGGGCTTAAATCCACAAAAGCGCTATATCCTGATGGCGGGAGGAAGCGTTGGAGCGGGGAAATTTTTAGAAGCGATCCGTATTTTGCGCCGATATCTGCAGGAGCACAGGGAAACGGTCCTGATTGTCATCTGCGGCGCAAATCAGAGATTGTATGAGCGGATTGAAAAGAAATACCGGGGAGAACCGCAGCTGCTTTTCGTAAAAACGACAAGGCATATGGCAGAGTATTTAAGGGGATGCGACGTCTATCTGTCAAAGCCGGGCGGGATTTCATCCACAGAGGCGGCTGCCGCCAACATCCCGCTGATCCATATATCGCCGATCCCCGGATGTGAAACAAAAAATCAAACGTTTTTTTCGGAGTATGGGATGAGCATAGTTTCTGCCAGCCTGAAAAAGGATTTACTGCGGGCGGTACAGAAACTGTCAGACAGAGAGGCGGCGGACAAGATGAAAAAAGCGCAGCGTGAAATGATCGACCCATCTGCAGCAGACAAGATAGCGGCGTTTGCAGAAAAAGCAGCAGATTGATCGCAGAGGATGGCAGTTCTCTTGTTTTTTACATTCTGAAAAAGAAAACCATACCACAGTGGCAGAGGCTGGAACAGTTAAAGTCGCTGGCAAAAGCCTATTTGGATCATAAGCCATGCAAGCAGAGAATGAAGAAAGCAAATATTACGGATAGGGCGCCTGGCGAGCGCAAAGGCTTTGCCAAAAAAGAATCTAACGTGTGCGGTTTTGATAAAATTGCAAAAACGCACACGCAAGAGAATATAGACTTATGGGCTGTTATATGGTAATATATATGTTGCTGTATTGGGGCTTCTTTGCTGAAAGGAGAATAGAAAAATGAAATTAGGTATCGTTGGATTACCGAACGTAGGAAAAAGTACATTATTTAATTCGTTGACAAAGGCAGGGGCAGAATCGGCTAATTATCCGTTCTGTACGATAGATCCCAATATTGGGATTGTGCCGGTGCCGGACAGCCGGTTGGAGGTTCTGGCAAAGATGCACAATTCTGCAAAGATAGTACCTGCCACAATAGAGTTTGTAGATATTGCCGGATTGGTAAAGGGGGCGTCTAAGGGAGAGGGGCTGGGCAACCAGTTTCTATCCAATATCCGTGAAGTGGATGCGGTTGTCCATGTAGTACGCTGCTTCGAGGACGCCAATATTGTCCATGTGGATGGGAGCATCGATCCGCTGCGCGACATAGAGACGATCAATCTGGAACTTTTGTTTTCCGATCTGGAGATTTTGGAGCGGCGCTATGCGAAGCTGGCAAAGAGCGTCAAGAATGATAAGTCGCTGGCAAAAGAGACAGATTTAGTAGAGCGCTTAAAGAAGCATCTGGAGGATGGAAAGCTCGCCAAGAATTTTGAGACGGCGGACGAGGATGAGGAGGCTTTGCTGCAAAGCTTTCAGCTTCTGACGTACAAGCCGACGATCTATGCGGCAAATGTGGCGGAGGAGGATCTGGCTGACGATGCTGCACAGAATGAGAATGTGCAGAAAGTCCGCAGTTATGCCGCGGAAGAGGGGTCGGAGGTATTTGTTATCTGCGCCCAGATTGAACAGGAGATCGCAGAGTTAGACGAGGAAGAAAAGAAAATGTTTTTAGAGGATTTAGGGCTTGAGGAGTCCGGGCTGGAAAAGCTGATACGGGCAAGCTATTCTCTGTTAGGGCTGATCAGCTATCTGACGTCCGGCGAGATGGAGACAAAGGCGTGGACAATCCGGGCGGGCACAAAGGCGCCGCAGGCCGCCGGAAAGATTCACAGTGATTTTGAGCGCGGTTTTATCCGCGCCGAGGTCGTCAGCTATGATAACCTGGTAGAGCAGGGGAGTATGAATGCGGCAAAAGAAAAGGGGCTTGTCCGTTCAGAGGGCAAGGACTATATTGTGGCGGATGGCGATGTAGTTTTGTTCCGCTTTAATGTGTGACAGAGGTGACATATGGGATATGATATCAGTTTTCCTCATCTGGGGATCGTAATTGACAATCTGGGAAAATCCGTTTTAATAGGGGAATTTTCAATTGCCTTTTATGGGATCATTATTGCTGCGGGCATGGTGGCGGGATATTTTATGGCTTCCTGGCAGGCAAAGCGCATGGGGCAGGACAAAGAAGTGATCTTAGATCTGGCGCTGTGGGATATTATTTTTGCCATTATCGGCGCAAGGCTGTATTATGTCATTTTTAGCTGGGATTATTATGGGAGCCATCCGGCGGAGATCATAAATATCCGGGGCGGCGGAATGGCGATCTACGGCGGGATCATAGCCGGCGTCCTGACCACCTTTCTCTTTTCGAGGATAAAGAAACTCTCTTTCCTGGGGCTGGCGGACGCGGCGTGCTGCGGTCTTTTAGTGGGGCAGATTTTCGGGCGCTGGGGCA
>CANQCD010000111.1 GCA_947589455.1 uncultured Lachnospiraceae bacterium
TGGTGTGCCGGATTATGTCGTACGCATTGCAGGCGGGATTTCAGATTTTGGGGCTTTCTTTTTCTCCAATCAAAGGGCCGGAGGGGAATATAGAATATCTGCTATATCTGGAAAATGAGACACAGGAAAGCGCAGGAGAGGAACCGGCAGAACTGCCGGAACCGTTTTCCGAACTTGCCCGCGAAGTGGTAGAGAGGGCGCATGGAGAACTGAACGGCGGACATGAGGAGAAGAGAAAGGATGGAGCCATGGAACGGTTTTGCATTATAACAAACGGTGATAAGGATAATAATCTTGCAATGGCAGGCTATATTGTATCCTTTCTGGAAAAGAGGGGCTGTTCCTGTATTGTGATGGAAAACAGAAGATGGGAATCGCAGGGGATCCTCCATTTTACCGAGGTGGATAAAATCCCGGAGGACGTGGAATGTGCGATTGTTTTGGGGGGCGATGGGACGATGATCCAGGCGGCGATCGACCTGGTGCACAGAGACCTGCCAATCCTCGGCGTCAACACAGGGACGCTTGGCTTCCTGACAGAGATTGAACAGAATCGGATTGACACAGGCCTGACGCGCCTGCTGCGGGGGGAATATGTGATAGAAAGCCGGATGATGCTAAAGGAAAACAGGCGGTATCTAAGCCCGGACAGCATATCTTCCTGCTATGCTTTAAATGATATGGTTGTAAGTAAGAGAGGGACATGCAGGCTCATTACGGTAAAAGTATATGTCAATGATGAGCTTGCAGATATCTACCGGGCGGACGGACTGATCGTCTCCACGCCGACTGGTTCTACCGGCTATAATCTTTCAGCGGGCGGGCCGGTGATGGCGCCGAATATCCATGCGATGGTGGTGACGCCAGTCTGCGCTCATTCGCTGAATAAGAGAAGCCTTGTGCTGGACGGTTCCGATACGATCATGCTGGAAATCGGGCAGACAAAGGACTCTTGCGGGGACGAGGCAGTTTTTACCGCAGACGGGAGGACAGTCGGCGAATTAAAAACAGGAGATACGCTTACAATCCAGGTGCCCCATGCGGACACCAAGCTGATCAAGCTGTCAGGGATTGAGTTTTATGAGAGAATGAGGGAAAAGCTGAACGGAGACTAAAGTCTGCTGCAGGATATAGCTTGCAATGGTTTTTATAAAATTTTGCGGGAGAGAAGTCTGGGTAAAAATAGGATAGATACGTAGAGCAAATAGATACACAAAGCGGATAGATACGCAGAGTGAATAGATACACAAAGCGGATAGATATGCAGAGTGAATAGATATACAAAGCGGATAGATACGCAGAGTGAATAGATATACAAAGCGGATAGATACGCAGAGTAAATAGATATACAAAGCGGATAGATATGCAAAGCAAATAAATGTATAAAGCGGATGGATATGCAAAGCAAATAGATGTATAAAGCGGATAGATTCGCTTGGAATGGAGATTGGGTTATGAAAACAGAACGGCGTGCAAAGATTTTGGAACTGATTGGAAAATATCCGATCGAGACACAGGAGGAGCTTGCAGCGCGCCTGGAAGACGCCGGTTTTCCAGTGACGCAGGCGACGATTTCCAGAGATATCAGAGAATTAAAACTAACAAAAGTATCTGTGGACGGGGTGCGCCAGAAATACATCCAGCTCCAGGAGAAAGAGGCCAATCTGATCCATAAATATACCCATGTCCTGCAGGATGGCTTTTTGTCGATGGAGCAGGCGGAAAACCTGCTGGTCATCAAGACGATCTCCGGCATGGCAATGGCGGTTGCGGCGGCGATTGATAATCTGGAAGTCCCCGGCGTTGCGGGGTGTATTGCGGGGGATGACACGGTGATGTGCGCGGTGCGTTCTGTTGGGGAAGTGCCGGGAGTGATGGCAGAAATGCAGCGTTATCTTGCCAGTTGACATTTTTCAGGGCAGATACTATACTAAAATGACGACGTTTGAGTTACAGAGGATAGTAACCGGTTTATTTGGAGGAAATATATGGAATATGCAACACAGATGGATGCTGCGAGGAAAGGCATCCAGACAAAGGAACTGCTCCGTGTGGCAGAAAAAGAAAAGATCGATCCGCAGGTTTTAATGGAATTAACTGCAAAAGGCCAGGTCATTATCCCTGCCAATAAGTTACATACCTGTATTGAGCCGTGCGGGATCGGGCACCGGCTTTCCACTAAGATCAATGTCAATCTGGGAACATCAAGAGACTGGACCGATTTAGACATGGAGATGGAAAAGGTAAAAAACGCAGTAGACCTGGGGGCGGAATCGATTATGGATTTAAGCTCCTACGGCGATACGCAGGCATTTCGGAGAAAGCTTACCGGCGAATGCCCGGCGGTGATTGGCACAGTGCCGATCTATGATGCGGTAGTGCGCTACCACAAGCCGTTAAAGGAGATCACAACAGAAGAATGGTTGAGTATTGTGGAGATGCACGCAAAGGATGGCGTAGATTTCATGACGATCCACTGCGGCATCAATCGGGAGACGGCAAAACATTTTAAACAGATGAAACGCCTGACCAATATCGTGTCGAGGGGCGGTTCCATTATTTTTGCGTGGATGGAAATGACAGGACAGGAAAACCCGTTTTATGAACACTATGACAGGATCCTTGATATATGCAGGGAGTACGATGTGACAATGAGCCTGGGCGATGCGTGCCGGCCGGGATGCCAGGAAGATGCGTCTGATATTTCGCAGATGCAGGAGCTGATCGTCCTGGGCGAGCTGACAAAGCGCGCATGGGATAAGGATGTCCAGGTGATGATCGAGGGACCGGGTCATATGCCGATCGACCAGATCGAGGCAAATATGAAAATCCAGCAGACAATCTGCCAGGGTGCGCCGTTTTATGTATTAGGGCCGCTGGTGACGGACATTGCGCCGGGATACGACCACATCACTGCGGCGATCGGAGGCGCGGTTGCCGCGACATACGGCGCTTCTTTTCTGTGCTACGTAACGCCGGCGGAGCATCTTCGGCTTCCGGATGTAGATGACGTCAGGGAGGGGATCATTGCCTCCAAGATCGCAGCTCATGCGGCTGATATCGCGAAGGGGATACCGGGGGCGAGAGAGTGGGATAAGGCGATGAGCACGGCGCGGAAAAAGCTGGACTGGGAGGAGATGTTCCGGCTTGCCATCGACCCGGAGAAAGCGAGAAGATACCGGGAGACAGCCGCTCCGGAAAAAGAAGATACCTGTTCTATGTGCGGCAACTTCTGTGCGGTAAAAAATATGAACCGGATCTTGGATGGAGAGATTGTCTCAATCTATGATGAATAGAATTAAAATAAAAGGAGAATGATTATGTCAGGACATTCAAAATTTTCTAATATCAAACACAAAAAAGAGAAAAACGATGCGGCAAAAGGAAAGATTTTTACGATTCTCGGAAGAGAGATCGCTGTTGCAGTGAAAGAAGGCGGGCCAGATCCTGCCAACAATGGCAGGCTGCGCGACGTCATTGCCAAGGCAAAGGCAAATAATATGCCAAACGACACGATTGAACGCGGCATCAAAAAGGCTGCCGGGAATATGGATGCGGTAAATTACGAGGAAGTGACGTATGAGGGCTATGGACCGGGCGGTACGGCTGTCATTGTAAAGGCGCTGACAGACAATAAAAACCGCACGGCAAGCAATGTGCGCAATGCGTTTACAAAAGGGGGCGGCAGCGTGGGGACGCAGGGCTGCGTCTCCTATATGTTTGACGAGAAAGGACAGATCATCATTGATAAAGAAGAATGTGAGATAGAGGCGGACGATTTGATGATGCTGGCATTAGATGCGGGTGCAGAAGATTTCGCAGAAGAAGAGGATTCTTTTGAGATCGTCACGGCGCCGGGAGATTTTGGCGCAGTCCATGAAGCGTTGGAAAAGGAAGGGATCGCGATGGCAAGCGCCGAGGTGACAATGATCCCGCAGAACTATGTCACGCTGACAGAGGAGAAGGATATCCGCCAGCTCCAGAAGACGCTGGATTTGCTCGATGAAGATGATGATGTGCAGGATGTGTACCATAATTGGGACGAATAAAAGCCGTCAGGCAGAATAGCAGCCGGAAGGGCAGGGCAGGACGCTCAGCCTGTTCCGGCTGTTTCTTTGCATTGCCAGCGCAGATGCCGTCGGTGCAGATGCTGTCAGTGCAAATACTGCCGGCGCGGATGCTGTCAGCGTAAATGCCGCCAGTACAGAAGCTGCCAGTGTAAATGCCGCCAGCGCAGATGCTACCGGCGCGGATGCTGTCAGCGTAGATGCCGCCAGTACAGAAGCTGCCAGTGTAAATGCCACCAGTGCGGATGCCACCGGCGCGGATACTGTCAGTGCAGATGCCACCGGCAATTGTATGCCGGTTTGCCTGTCGGTTGTCCTTGAAATCTTTTCTCTGAAATGCTATACTTATATGAAGTATCATCTCATGTACACTTGTTTAAAAAATATAATCTGCCGATATTCTTTTTGCAGGGCGGTTATCTGCCGTTTTTGTAGGGTGGGTTCAAGCTCCGCAGATTTGGCTGACAGGTTTCCAGGACGATCCACTTTGGGCAGCGGCCTGGTCTGAGGATTGGGATGAGGTATCATAAAAATGACATGTAAATTAGTTAGATTAAAATATACGGTTCAGGTACTTTGTACAGTTTCTGAAGATAGTAAAAAATTGGGAGGAAGAGGATGAATCAGATGAAAAGAGTACTGCAAAACAAATGGGTATTAGGGGTAGGGACCACAATCTTTTTTGCTTTTGTGTTTTTTCTTGCCCTGTCTGGGACAATTCACCAGCCTCATGCAGCAGGCGATCCTGTCATTTATGACCGAGAAGGTAATGTGGTAAACGGCGAGTATAGAATGCGCCGTTCCACGGCGACTCTCCGGGTGACGGGATTGTCCAATGTAAAGGAGTATAAATGGAGCGTACCGAATGACGGCGATCCGACCATAGTGCTGAAGGAGGGAACTGAAACTACGCCGGAAGTTACGATGCAGGCGCAGAAGAACGGTAAGGTTGCCGTGAACCTGCATGTTGTATTTAACGATCTGGACGAAGCAGGCAATCCAATAGAAATAGATATTGTGACGTCGGTAGAGGTACTCTTTTCCATCAACGAATATCTGGATCCTAATTCCACGAAGATAGATGAGGGCACAGAACTGCCTGTCGGCGTAAAGATGGCAAAGATCTGGGAGGAGGATGAGCGCTATGCGCTGATCATGGATCCGAACGGTTCTGTTTATCTCGGAAGCGACGCCTCCAAGTATGACGCGAACTTAAACCTGACGTTTGGCAGTGCGAAGGAAGCGCAGTGGACCAGCTCAAACACAGATGTATTTACATTTAATCCGACAACAAAAGAGATCAAAGCAGTTGGCGTAGGGCGCGCCACACTGACGGTATCGCAGACGATAGGGTCTGAGACAGTCAGCGATTCTATCTACGTATATGTCCGTCCGGAAATAACAGTAAAAGACGCCAGCGGCGGAGAGATTCTGCCGGAGGGCAACGGCATGTACAGTCTGGCGACTGGTTCTTATATTGAATTGAACGGAAAATTCGTGGCGAACCCTCTGGAAGGTATCGGGCAAAAGGTACATTGGGTTATCGCAAATGAAGACGCAGCCGGCAAAAGAGTGTTAGTCAGGGATTCCGAGGGAAATATTGGAGACGGCGGAAGCGACACTTATCTGGAATGGTCAGAGGCCAGGCAGGAATACCGGCTGACGGCAAAGGCGGGAAGATATTCCATATTGTTTTATGTTTATGGTACATATCCTGATTTTGATACTGTGCAGGAGACACAGCCGGGATGCGCTCCGGCAAGCATAGCTTCGGAAGTGCAGTGTAACTTTGACGACAAGAACGTCACATTGAATATAGGCGGTTATTATGCGCTGGCGGAGGCGTTTAATATCTCCGTTGACATTTTGAAGAAAGAGGGAGAATTTGAGATTGAATGTGTTGACGATGAGGGAAATTCGGTATCAGCAAGTTATACTGAATTAAGCGAATGGGTGATCCGGGCGTCAAAGGGGCAGCTCGGAACAGACACATTCCGCGTAAAGCATTTGGATACGGCGACAGTCAGTATCCCAGGAATAGAAAAACAGTCTGTCATTGTCAAGGTGACAGTAGGAAATTCTTTTACGCTGAACGCCTCTGACATTACGATGGTGACAGGAGATATCCTGGACTTGTCCGGTGTGATCAGCTCCGGAAACTTCCCGGAAGGTTCTAAATTTGAGTGGAAGATTGCAGAATCCGACCAGCAGTATGTTAATTTTGATAAGACAGAGCGGATGAACGCAACGATCCGCGCGCTCAAGTCCACTCCGAACAACTACCGCGTGGCAGTTACATTATACTGGACAGATACGCTCGGTGTGACGCAGAGCGCAGTCTGCCAGATCACAGTAAACGATTCGGCAACGAGGATTGTCCTGAGCAAAGACCACCTGACTTTGGCGACAGGGCAGTCAGAATATATCACAACGCTGGAGCCGACTGGAAATCAGAATCTGGTATGGGTTTCTTCTAACGAAGCGATCGTGACAGTCGATGTGCAGTCTGGCAACACGGCTGCGAATATCGTGGCGGGGAACACAGTTGGAACAGCGATTATCACGGTATTGAATCCAACGAACAAGGTTTGCACCACTTTGACAGTTACCGTAACGCAGGAGATGACCTCCCTGGCGATCGATCTGGGAACATCCTATGAAGTGGATCTGGCGAAGGGATTCCTGCAGATGAATGCGGTATACGAACCGGCCAATGCGACTTCGACACAAGTGCAGTGGACGTCGTCCGACCGCACTGTAGCGGAAGTTGATCAGAATGGTTCCATCACGCTCCTGGCATCAGGGACGACGATCATCACGGTGTCCTCTACCAATAACCCGACGCCGTTGAATGCGACCTGTACGCTGACCGTGATAACGACAAAGATAGAAAAGATTGAGCTCGCAGAGTCAGAATTAAATCTGATCAAGGGAGATACCTATACGCTGGTTCCAACGATCACACCGGAAAATCCGGCGGATAAAACGATGATATGGCAGTCTTCTGACGAAACTGTTGCAACAGTAGAAGACGGCGTTGTGACAGCGGTTGATGTTGGAAGCACGGTCGTGACGGTATACGGCGGTTTCGCAGAGCCGGTCAGCGTCATGGTCAATGTCCGCAACAGGCTGGAGAGCATTTCTTTTGAAGAGACGAGGAAAGATATTGTAGTAGGCCAGACAGAGCAGCTGGTTGTCAATTTCAGTCCGTCGGAGCATGTGAATGAAAATGTGATTTTCCGTTCAACAGACGAATCTATTGTAACAGTCGACGAGAACGGGATGATCACCGGCGTATCAGAAGGTCTGGCAATGATTACCTGTATTGCTGAAGATCTGGGAACAGACGGGGCGATCACCTGTATGGTATATGTTTCCCCGGCGCCAATTATTATCACGGATTTTGCGATTGATCCGACAGAGAAGACTATCCTGGTGAATGAGACATTCACGATCACGGCGATCATGACGCCGGAAAATTCGACTGGCGTAACGATCAGTTATCAGTCTATG
>CANQCD010000112.1 GCA_947589455.1 uncultured Lachnospiraceae bacterium
AAAGAAAAAGAGCGGGGCAGAAAAAGAGAAAGGGTCAGATTCCGGCGGCAAGAAGGAAGAGGCAAAAGAGAGCAGTACGCAGGCGCAGGGGCAGAACCGCTGGGTTCGCACAGATTTGGACAAGGATAAGCCGATGGTTGCCCTGACTTTTGACGATGGGCCATACACGCCGGTTTCCAAAAAGATTTTAAAGGTTTTGAGGGACAATGATGCAAAGGCGACCTTTTTTTATGTTGGAAACCGCGTTCCAATGCATACAGAGGCTGTCAGGCAGGCTTATAAACAGGGATGCCAGATCGCAAGCCACACGTACGCCCATGTCTATCTGACAAAAGTTAAGAAAAAAGAAATCCGCGCGCAAGTTAAGAAAGCGAACAGGGAAATCAAAAAAGTCATCGGCTGCAGCGCGTCGGCGCTGCGTCCGCCGGGAGGCATGGTAAACGGCAAAGTACGGGATAATGTCGGCATCCCGATGATCTGCTGGAATGTCGATTCGGAAGACTGGAAGAGCCGGAACGCAAAGAAAGTGGTTAAGAAGTGCGAGCACATAAAGAACGGAGATATTGTGCTGATGCATGAATTATATTATTCCACGGCAAAGGCGGTAAAAAAACTGATCCCCAAACTGAAAAAAAAGGGCTTCCAGTTTGTGACGGTAGACGAGCTGTTCTACTATAAAGGGATTGATTTAAAAAAAGGGAGCGTCTATTATTCGGCAAAATAAAAAAGAGTTTCGCAGAAGATTTCACACACGAAGCTCTTTTTTTTCTTGCCAATTTGACAGATATTGTGTTATAATACAAATTACCGTGATTTTTTGCTACGGTAGCAAGAGACACAAATAGTAGGCATTAAAGGAGAAATGTAACAATGAAGGACAAGAAGAAAGCGATATTGCAGATATTGATTGTCGTTGCAGCGATTGCTTTATGCACCTTTACTACCTTGGTGGGATTTACAGGCAAACACCTGGGCAGCGCACAGAACATAAAGCTTGGATTGGATCTGGCGGGCGGCGTCAGTATCACGTATGAGGCTGTCGGCAAGACGCCGTCGAAAGAAAAGATGGAAGATACCCGTAATATGCTGCAGAAACGTGCACAAGTGTACAGTACGGAATCTTCCGTTGTCGTGAGCGAAGGCGGACGGATCACGGTCGATATTCCGGGCGTTGACAATGCGGAGGAAGTATTATCCGGTTTGGGAAAAGAAGGAAGCTTGGATTTTGTAGGGCAGGATGACATTACCTTTGAAGGGGAAAAGCAGACTAAGCCGAAATATGACAACAAAGATATTATCTGTTCGGGGCAGGATATTAAAGATGCCGAAGCGAACATTGAACAGGATCAGCAGACAAAGCAGAAAAAATATGTAGTAAACTTAAAACTTAAGACAAAAGGGACGAAAGCTTTCGCAGAGGCTACAACGGAATATGCGCCGCAGCGAAAGATAATCTATATCATTTATGATGATGAAGTATTGTCTGCACCGGCTGTCGAGGCGGAGATTGACAATGGCGAGGCCGTTATTTCCGGCGGATTTAAAACATACGAAGAGGCGGAACAGCTTGCTTCCATGATCCGTATCGGCGCGCTTCCGGTACAGTTAAAGGAAATCCAGTCAAGGGTTGTCGGCGCACAGCTTGGTCTGGATGCGATTCAGACAAGTCTGCTCGCCGGTGCGATTGGATTTGCTCTGGTCGTTATCTTTATGGTGATCTTTTACCGGCTTCCAGGTCTTGCATCTTCTGTTGCGCTGGTGTTTTATCTGGTTTTGATGCTGGTTGTATTAGAACTGCTCGATGTCACGCTGACTCTTCCAGGCGTGGCCGGTATTATCTTAAATATCGGTATGGCGGTGGATGCGAATGTTATTATTTTCACTCGTATCAAGGAAGAGCTTGCGAAAGGAAAGAGCGTTCAGGCAAGTATCAAGCTTGGTTTTGACAAGGCGTTGTCCGCTATCATAGATGGTAATGTGACGACCCTGATCGCAGCATTTGTATTATTTATTAAAGGTTCCGGCACGGTAAAAGGTTTTGCGACCACATTGGCGATCGGTATTATATTATCGCTGTTTACCTCTCTGGTCATTACCAAGTTGCTGTTAAATGCGATGTATGTCCTTGGTATTGATGATGCAAAATATTTTGGAACGGAAAAAGAGCGCAAGGTAATCCATTTTGTCGGAAACAGAGCGAAGTTTTTTGCTATTTCCGGCGCGCTGATCGTAGCCTGCGTTGTTGTGTTAGGGATTAACAAGGCGGGACGCTGTGATGGGAATATCTTAAATTATGGTCTTGATTTTTCAGGCGGTACGACGTTTGACATTACTTTTAACGACGACCAGAAGATTGACAGCAGTTTAAAAGAAGAAGTTGAAAAGATTTTTATGGATGAAAGCGGTTCCAATGATGTCGTGATCTCTGAGATTGCCGGCGCAAACGGATTATCCGTCCGCACGGTTGAGCTGTCTGACGATCAGCGTGCTAATATCACGAACAAAGTCATGGATACCTATAAAGTAAAGCAAAACAACATTGAAAACGAGAATATCAGCGCATCGGTTTCCGATGAGATGCGTACGGACGCTGTGGTGGCTGTGATCATTGCCGTTATCTGTATGCTGCTGTATATCTGGTTCCGGTTCAAGGATGTTATTTTTGCCGGAGGCGCCGTCCTTGCTCTGATTCATGATGTTATCGTTGTACTGTTGGTTTATGCGGCAGTCAAGATTTCTGTGGGCAATACGTTTATCGCATGTATGCTCACGATTGTGGGATACTCAATCAATGCGACTATCGTTATATTTGACCGTATCCGCGAAAACTTAAAGAGCAAGAATGATATTGCGGCAATCGAGGAGGCTGTCGATGCAAGTATCACGCAGACGTTGACGCGTAGTATCAATACTTCGCTGACTACGTTCATTATGGTAGCAATGCTGGCAATCCTCGGAGTGGAATCAATCAGGGATTTTGCGATTCCTCTGATGGCAGGTATTATCTGTGGCGGTTATTCCTCAGTATGTATTGCGGGTACCCTGTGGTATTCCATGAAGAAGCATTTTAAGACGGGAAAGCAGAGAAAGAGTACAGTATAAAATTGTTTTTCCACATCTCATAAACAAAAAGGATTGATCCGGAAAGGGTCAATCCTTTTTGTTTGGTGCGCCCAGTTTTTATCTTCCATGACTGTCTTGCTTTCTATCGCAAAGGACAGCCCGGCTTCTGTGCCAGGTTTTGGCAAAAGAGCTTTTAGTTCTGCGCCCTTCTATCGCAAAGGACAGCCTGGCTTCTGTGCCAGGTTTTGGCAAAAGAGCTTTTAATTCTGCACTTTTTTTGCACAGAAGGCAGTCCAGTTGCCAAGGGTGTTTTCCTCTATGATTTCAAAATGGTGATCCAGCAGCGCCTTTTTTACTTCCTCCGCTTTTTCGGTGAGAATGCCGGAAGAGATAAAGATGCCGTCTTTTTTCAGGAAACCGCCGATCTGGCTGGAGAGTGGGATGATGACGTCGGCCAGTATATTTGCCACGGCAATATCAAACTGTCCGGCGTATTGGTTTAATAATGCAGTGCTGTTTTCCAGGATATTTGCCTGGACTGCAGCAATCCGATTTTCTGCGATCTGATTTATCGCTGCATTTTCTAATGTGCCCTCAATGGCAAGAGGGTCAATGTCAAGGCAGAACGCAGAGTTCGCCCCGCATAAGAGCGCGGCGATGGCGAGGATGCCGCTGCCGCAGCCGGCGTCTAGAATGCGGGTATCCGGTGTGATATATTTGCGGAGCGCCGTCAGACAGAGCCTGGTTGTCTCGTGGGTTCCTGTGCCGAAAGCGGAGCCGGGATCGATTTCGATAATGATATCTTCCGGTTTGGTATCGTCTGGGATTGGTTCCCACGTTGGTTTGATTAAAACATTTTCCGCTGCATAGAAAGGCCTGAAATTTTCCTTCCATTTATCTTTCCAGAGAGAGTCGCTCTGGACTTCGTAAGTGATTTTCGGCACGGTGATTGGATTTTCTGTACTCTGTGCGCGGATTTTTTGGAGGATCTGCGCGATCATTTCTTCGGGCGGGATAGCGGCGGGCAAATCCGTGTTCTCATCGCGGAGGGAAGAGCCGGTGCTGAAAAAGGCTTTTTCCTCATTGCCGGGCGCCTCGGTATAAAAGGTCAGAATGGATTTTCCGTCATTTGGTTCCATTGCAGCCGGGATATCAGTAAACATTTGTTTTTCTTCTTCGGCAGTCAGCGGGACATGATCTGTGATCTCATATCCCGGAATGCCACATTCTGCTAAAATGCTGCCTATCCAGTCTGCTTCTTTTGTAGTAGTGTATATGTCATATTTTATCCAGTCCATAGTTATCCTCATTTCTGATGTCACGATCCAAAATCAATTTCAGGGAAATCATTTCTCGGTGGATTTGGATAGTAACTTCTGTTCTCTGTAAAATCCGTTTCGTCTTTTTGCTGGACGAACCAATATTCCTGTGGTAAAGTTTTGATGTGGCGTGAAACGCTGGCAGGGACGTATGTTTTTTGCCCTGATACGAGACAGTATAACATATTAATTTAAATTTCGCACTTGAAAATCTGTGAACATACAGAAATGGGGATAAAAAGATGATACAGAGGCGCTGGGTATCCAAAAGATACGATATCGATCTGGAAAAAATTGCAAAAAGATATCAGATTTCTGAAATCTTGGCAGAAATTCTGGTAAAGAGGGGGTTATTTGACTGGGAGGCAATGGATCGGTATCTTTTTCCGGAAATGGATAAAATGTACGATAGTTATCAGATGAAGGATATGGAGCGGGGAATGTTGCTTTTAAAAGAGGCGCTTGCGCAGAAAAAGAAGATAAAAGTGATCGGCGATTATGATGTGGATGGGGTGATGGCCTCTTACATATTGTATCAAGGCATCTGTATGCTGGGCGGCAGCGCAGGATACCGGATACCGCACCGCATCCATGATGGGTATGGGATGCGTACTTATATGGTGCAAGAGGCGTTCGAGGAAGGATATGAAGTTATTATTACCTGCGACAATGGCATTTCTGCTTCCGATGCTGTCCGCCGGGCAAAGGAATTAGGGATGACGGTGATCGTTACAGATCATCACGATGTGCCAAAGGAAGGCGAAAAGGAGCTTCTGCCGCCGGCAGATGCCGTGATCGATCCGAAACAGCAGGAATGCAGCTATCCATTTAAACAGCTTTGCGGGGCGGGGATTGCTTATAAAATGGTTGCCGGGCTTTTGGAGCAGGCGGGAATATCGGGATATGAAGAAGAATTGCTGCCTTTTGCCGCGATCGCAACAGTATGCGACGTAGTTCCGCTGCTGGGGGAAAACCGTATTTTCGTAAAAAATGGCTTGCGCTTGATCAAACAATGCCCGAATCAGGGGCTGAAGAAATTGATCGAGGTATTACAATTTACACGGGAGATTGAGTCGGGAGACGTGGGATTTCGCATCGGTCCGTGTATCAATGCGGCGGGGCGGCTGGCAGACGCATCGCTTGGCATGGAGCTGTTTTTGGAACAGAACGGCGAGGCGGCAGCAAAAAAAGCGAGAAAGCTGGCAGATTTGAATGAAGAGCGGAAAGATTACACGGCAAAGGCAACACAAGACGCTATCCTGCAGATTGAGGGCGAAGGATTTTTAGACAGGGGAGAAAAGGTGTTTGTGGTGTATTTGGAAGATTGCCATGAAAGCGTTGCCGGAATCGTGGCGGGGAGGATTCGGGAGAAATATTATCGTCCGGTTTTGATCGTGACAAAGGGCGAACATTGCCTGAAAGGTTCGGCGCGGTCTATTCCGGGATACCATATGCAGGCGGCGCTTAACGAGGCAAAGGAGCTTTTGCTGGAATATGGCGGTCATGCGCTGGCGGCAGGATTTTCGCTAAAGGAAGAGAACCTTCCTGTGCTGCGGGAGTATTTGAATCGGCATTGTACTTTGACAGAACAGCAATTAATTGAGACAGTGTATTTTGACAAAGAAATCCCGCTTGCAAATATGACAGAACCGCTTGTGCGGCAGATGGAACAGATGAAGCCGTATGGGCAGGCAAACGAGAGGGCTCTGTTTGCCAGAAGAGGGGTGGAGATCGTTTCCTTCAGGCTGTGCGGCAGGGAAAACCAGATTGGGCAGATGGAATTAAAAGATGGGATGCGGATATATCACGCGGTAGCATTCCAGTGTGAAAAGCAGGTGGGAGGCGCCATTGCATCGCGGTATGGAGAGGCGTTCTGGAACGAGATGAAGGCGGGGAAACCACAGCATTGCGTTCTGGATTTTCTGTATCAGCCAAATATCAATGAAAAATATGGCGGCGTAGATTTTATCATCGTGGACAGCCGTTAGTACAGCGGAAAAAATATATGGACGAAACAGAGAGGGTATGCTATACTGGATGATATATCAGGACAGGTTAGCGTGGCGTCTGGACGCTCAGAATGCAAAAGGGGCGTCTGGAGGAATGGAGGATATTATGTCACAGATTGGTGATTTAGAAGAGGCATTATATTATCAATATCTGATTAATCATAATTCATCAAGTACGATGTTAAACGCAGTGTCTGGCAGCTCATCAGATGATGGTGGCTTTAGCGCGTTGAGTGCGCTCGGAGGCATTGCGGGGCTGGGGGATACCGGCAGTTTATATGGATTGGGTGAGGATCTTCTCGGAAATATTGGTTCTGTTTCAGGGTTTTCTGATATCCTTGAAAGCTATATGGCGCAGGATGACGAGACTTCGGCTGTGTCTGCTGCAGAGATGGCGGATAAACTCTCTGGCGTTTTAGAAGAGGCGGCTCAGACAGAAAACACTTCTTCCCTGACTTACCAGACAGTACAGGAAATTTATGAGTATTTTAAAGACCAGGTATCCGCAAAAGCTGCGTCTCTGCTGGGAACGGAGACAGCGGAGGACAAGACGGACAAAGCGGCGTCAGCAGCGTCTGCAAATCAGTTACCAGATGCAGAGGAAGAGATTGATTTTTCACAGTACGATGAAGTCGTGGAGTCTGCATTTGCAGAGGTTCTTCCAGGATTTTAACAGAGACCGGCAGATTTGGCTGAAATCGGGATTTTAACAGAGATTGGCGTTTTCGCTGGAATGGAGGCTTTGACAAAGACAGACAGGTCTTTGGCGGAATCGGTTATAAGAGTGCTTGTTTGCGGAAGATCATGGGGTTTGGTCAAATTCTGGCCGAATGGCGGGAAAGATAAAAAGCAGGATATGGAGAAAAACTAAAAAAGCCTCTTGCATCCTGTTTTTTTAGTGTCTGCGGCGCGGCGCGTCAAGAATTGTCAGGTCTGTGTAATATTTATGGATTTTTCTGCGTATAATCAAGTTGCCGGCAAACAGGCAGAGTACATAGAAAAGCAGACAGGCGGCCGGCG
>CANQCD010000113.1 GCA_947589455.1 uncultured Lachnospiraceae bacterium
GCGATCGTGCATTCGCGCTTCAGTACCAATACAAATCCGAGCTGGATGCGCGCCCATCCGAACCGCTTTATCGTGCATAACGGCGAGATCAATACGATTGTCGGCAATGCAGATAAGATGCTGGGGCGTGAAGAGACAATGGAATCTCCGGTATTATCGCAGGAATTTCACAAAATCCTGCCGGTTGTCAATCCGGCGGGCTCTGATTCTGCAAGGCTGGATAATACGCTGGAATTTCTGGTTATGAGCGGTATGGAACTGCCGCTTGCCGTAATGATCACGATTCCGGAGCCGTGGGAAAATGATATGAGCCTGAGCCAGAAAAAGAGGGACTTTTATCAATATTATGCGACGATGATGGAGCCGTGGGACGGTCCGGCTTCTATTTTGTTTTCCGACGGAGATATCATGGGAGCTGTGCTGGACCGAAATGGTCTGCGCCCGTCCCGCTACTATATCACATCGGACGACCAGCTGATTCTTTCTTCCGAGGTCGGTGTTTTTGAGATCCCGCCGGAAAAGATCGTAAAAAAAGACCGTTTAAGGCCGGGACGTATGCTTTTGGTAGATACGGTCAAAGGCGAGCTGATCGACGACGACGTCTTAAAGGAGGATTATGCATCCAGACAGCCGTATGGCGAGTGGCTCAACAGCAATCTGATCACATTAAAAGAGTTGCGTATCCCCAATCAGAAAGTCGCCGAATTTACAGAGAAAGAGCGCGCGCAGTTGCAAAAGGCGTTCGGCTATTCTTTTGAGGAATATAAAACTTCTATCCTGCCGATGGCGCAGAATGGGAGCGAGCCAATCGCATCAATGGGGACAGATACGCCGCTGCCTATGTTGTCAAATCAGCCGCAGCCTCTGTTTAACTACTTTAAGCAGCTCTTTGCCCAGGTGACTAACCCGCCGATTGATGCGATACGCGAGGAGATCGTTACGTCGACCAGCGTCTATATTGGCGAGGACGGAAACCTTCTTGTGGAGAAGGCGGATAACTGCAAAGTATTAAAGATTTCTAATCCAATCCTTACAGATACGGATTTGTTAAAGATTAAATATATTGATAAAGAGGGATTTAAAAGCGAGGTGCTCCCGATCACTTATTATAAAAATACTTCACTGAAAAAGGCGCTTGACCACCTCTGTCTGGAGGCGGACAGGGCGTATAAAAATGGGGTCAATATTTTGATCCTGTCTGACCGCGGTGTCGATGAGAACCATGTGGCAATCCCATCCCTGCTGGCGGTTGCAGCGATGCAGCAGTATCTTGTCACAACGAAAAAGAGAACCAGCGTGGCGATGATCATTGAGACAGCCGAGCCGAGGGAAGTACATCATTTCGCGACCCTGCTTGGGTATGGAGCCTGTGCGATCAACCCATATCTGGCGCATAGTACGATCCAGGAGCTGATCGACAGCAAACTTCTCGACAAAGATTATTACGCCGCTGTGAATGATTATGATGCGGCAGTGCTCCACGGCATTGTAAAGATTGCCTCTAAAATGGGGATTTCTACGATCCAGTCCTATCAGGGATCCAAGATTTTTGAGGCGATTGGCATTTCGGAAGACGTCGTAGAGAAATATTTTACAGATACCGTAAGCTGTGTTGGAAGCATTACTCTGGAAGATATCCAGAAACAGGTTGACAGGCTTCATTCCAATGCGTTTGACCCATTGGGGCTGAGCGTAGACCTGACACTGGAGAGCAGGGGACAGCATAAGGCAAGGAGCCAAAAGGAAGAGCATTTGTATAATCCAGAGACGATCCATCTGCTGCAGCAGTCTACCTGGACTGGGAATTACGAGCTGTTTAAGCAGTATTCCAGGGCGATTGACGAAAAAGAAAGCAGTGTGACGCTGCGGAGCCTGTTGGATTTTAAATATCCGAAAAAGCAGATTCCGATTGAAGAAGTAGAAAGTGTGGAAGAGATTGTACAGCGTTTCAAGACAGGCGCAATGTCGTATGGTTCTATTTCGCAGGAAGCGCATGAGACGCTGGCGATCGCGATGAACCATCTGCATGGAAAGTCAAACAGCGGCGAGGGCGGCGAGAGTTTGGAACGTCTGGCGACAGCCGGACAGCCGGAGGACAGATGCTCTGCGATCAAGCAGGTAGCGTCTGGGCGCTTTGGCGTGACCTCACGATACCTTGTCAGCGCAAGGGAAATCCAAATCAAGATGGCGCAGGGGGCAAAGCCGGGCGAAGGAGGCCATCTCCCAGGCGGAAAAGTATATCCGTGGATAGCAAAGACCAGGCATTCCACTCCGGGCGTCAGCCTGATCTCCCCGCCGCCTCATCACGATATCTATTCGATAGAGGATTTGGCGCAGTTAATATATGATTTGAAAAACAGCAATAAGGACGCCAGGATTTCTGTAAAACTAGTCTCTGAAGCCGGCGTCGGGACTGTTGCTGCCGGCGTGGCAAAGGCGGGGGCGGCCGTTATCCTGATATCCGGATATGACGGCGGTACCGGCGCCGCGCCAAGGAGCTCGATCTATAACGCCGGGCTTCCGTGGGAATTAGGTCTTGCAGAGACGCATCAGACGCTGATCATGAATGGACTGCGCTCTCGTGTCCGCATTGAGACAGACGGCAAGCTGATGACAGGAAGGGATGTGCTGATTGCCGCGTTGCTGGGGGCGGAGGAGTTTGGGTTCGCTACGGCGCCGTTAGTTACGATGGGCTGCGTGATGATGCGCGTCTGCAACCTGGATACCTGTCCAGTCGGCGTCGCAACCCAGAATCCGGAACTTCGGAAACGATTCCGCGGGAAACCGGAATATGTAGAAAACTTTATGAAATTTATTGCGCAGGAATTGCGTGAATATATGGCAAAGCTGGGCGTGCGCAAAGTCGACGACCTGATCGGGCGCACGGATCTGCTGCAGCTGAAGGAAGGGAAAAAGCCGGTCGATCTGTCGGCGCTGTTAGATGAAACCTTTGCAGCAGAGCGCAGGGAAAATAAATTTATCGCCAGGCATAAATATGACTTTGGACTGGAAAAGACAATCGATGAGAAGGAATTTCTGCCAAAGCTGAAAAAGAGCCTGACGCATAAAGAAAAGGCAAGGATTGACGTGAATGTGACAAATATTGACCGTACCCTGGGTACGATCCTTGGGTCTGAGATCACAAAGAAATTCCAGGATACGCTGGAAGAGGATACGATCACGATTGGATGCCACGGAAGCGGCGGCCAGAGTTTTGGCGCATTTATACCGAAAGGGCTTACACTGGAATTAGTCGGGGATTCCAACGACTATTTGGGAAAAGGGCTATCCGGTGGTAAGATCGTTGTCTATCCGCCGAAGGGATCTGCTTTTAAGGCAGAAGAAAATATTATCGTAGGGAACGTCGCCCTGTATGGCGCGACCAGCGGCAAGGCATTTATCAATGGGATTGCCGGCGAGCGTTTCTGTGTCCGCAACTCAGGCGCAACTGCGGTTGTCGAAGGAGTGGGCGACCACGGCTGTGAATATATGACAGGAGGAAGAGTTGTTGTCCTTGGTCCGACCGGAAAGAATTTTGCTGCCGGCATGAGCGGCGGCGTCGCCTATGTGTTAGATGAGCACAGCGATCTGTACCTGAAGCTGAACAAGGAGTTAGTTTCCTCTTCTCCGGTAACAGATAAGTATGATGTCATTGAATTAAAAGTGATGATCCAGGAGCATGTTGCGGCGACCGGTTCTGAGCGTGGAAAATATATTTTAGACCATTTTAGTGAATATCTTCCTAAATTTAAAAAGATTATTTCTTATGATTACAGCAGGATGCTGCAGCTGATCGCGGAGATGGAAAAACATGGTTTAAGCTATGAGCAGGCGCAGATTGAAGCGTTTTACGACCATAAGAAAGAGGCATGATCTGTCGGGAAATAAGAGCTTAGCCGTCCAGAGGGCGGCGGAATGGAGGTTACTATGGGAAAACCAACAGGTTTTATGGAATATGCAAGGAAGGATAATTTGGCGGCAGAACCGTTAGAGCGCATTAAGAATTTTAATGAATTTCATACGCAGATGAGCGAGAAAGACAGGAGAGAACAGGCGTCCCGCTGTATGAACTGCGGCGTGCCGTTCTGCCAGTCCGGCATGATGCTCGGAGGCATGGTCTCTGGCTGTCCGTTAGGAAATCTTGTGCCGGAGTGGAATGACCTTTTATATCATGGAAATATGGAAAAGGCGCTGCAGCTTCTGCGCCATACCAATAATTTTCCAGAGTTTACATCGAGGGTGTGCCCGGCTTTGTGCGAGGCGGCCTGTACCTGCGGTTTAAATGACACTCCGGTTACATGCAAGGCAAATGAAAATGCGATCGTGGAGTACGGCTATGCGAATGGGCTGATGGATGCAGATCCGCCAAAGATCCGCACCGGCAAAAAAATCGCCATTGTCGGTTCTGGTCCCGCCGGGCTGGCAGCAGCCGACCAGCTAAACAAGCGCGGCCACGAGGTGACAGTGTATGAGAGGAACGACCATATTGGCGGTCTGTTAATGTATGGCATTCCGAATATGAAGCTGGAAAAATGGGTTATTGACAGAAAACAGGAGAGAATGGAAGAAGAGGGCGTGACATTTGTTGTGAACGCCGATGTCGGCAAAAGCATCAAAGCAGAGGAACTGCTAAAGAAGTACGACAGCATTATCCTGGCGTGCGGCGCGTCCAATCCGAGAGATATCAAAGCGCCCGGCAGGGATTCGCAGGGAATTTATTTTGCGGTAGATTTTCTGACGCGTTCGACAAAGCATGTGCTGACAGGGGAAAAACAAAACTGGGTTGATACAAAAGGAAAAAACGTGATCGTGATCGGCGGCGGCGATACCGGCAACGACTGTGTGGGGACGGCAGTCCGCCAGGGCGCAAAGTCTGTGGTACAGATTGAGATGATGCCAAAGCTTCCGGACGAGCGGAGCGCGTCGAACCCATGGCCGGAGTGGCCGCGCGTCTGCAAGACGGACTATGGTCAGGAAGAGGCGGCTGCTGTCTATGGAAAAGACCCAAGGATTTATCAGGCGACAGTCAAAGAGTTTATTGCAGATTCTGGCGGAAAGTTAAAAAAAGTAAAATTAGTCAGGCTCGAGCCTAAAAAAGACCCGAAGACCGGACGGATGAATATGGTGGAGATCCCGGGCAGCGAATTTGAGCTCCCTGCAGATTATGTCCTGATTGCCGCAGGTTTTCTCGGAGCGCAGGACTATGTGGCAAAGGCGTTTAAGGTAAAATTAAATGAACGCACGAATGTGGAAACGGCGATGGGGAGCTATAAGACAAATATTGACAGGGTATTCACAGCAGGTGATATGCACCGTGGACAGTCGCTGGTAGTCTGGGGAATCCGGGAAGGACGTCAGGTTGCAAAGGAAGTGGATGAAGCTTTGATGGGGTATACCAATCTGCCATAAGATGATGGTAAAATATCCGCGAAAGAGCTCGAAATGCTTGATTTTTAGGCATTTCCAGCTTTTCTTGTGGGATAGGAAATTGCAAGCCCTTCTAAAGAAGGGCTTTGAAATGTAGTGGGACGCATGGCACCAGCGCAGGCGGTGCCCTTTTTTTTTCAGTCTTGGCCTGTGGTGCTGCCGTCGGGCTTTATTTTTTGCTCCGCTCCTATATGGGCATGGAAACGGTCAGCTGGGTATGCGTGCTGGGAGCCGCCCCGTTTGCGGCGCTCGGTTTTGTGCGTTACCAGTGGCAGCTGGCAAAGCTGTCGCCCAACGAGTATTATGGATATATCACAACCGGAATATATCCTCTGAAGGGAATTGTAAACGAAAGCAGAAACGAACATACATTCCCTATAACAAATTAAAAAAATGTCCTTGACAAGGGGTACAATTTAAGTTGTCAAATGAACAATCCATTAATCTGTTTATGGATAAAGTAAATAGAAAAGCAAAGTCGCTTGGCAACAAATGCATTGTCACAGAATGAATGCTTTGCCACAGATAGCAAAACAAATTAAGTTGACTGCAAATCAGGCATTCATTATAATGTGATTGGGTCAGAACAAAAACACTGTAATTTTGAGCTTTGCAATGCAAAAAATAATAGGAAGCATGGTTTATGGCAGAAAGTCAAAACAGGTTGAGTTAGTGACGCTGAATGAGTGATATCGATAGCAGGAGTTACGAGGAGAAAACGATGATTACAGAATCTAATTTTAAGAAGTTACTGCTCTCATTGGGTTTTGCAAACAGTGGGGAGCGATATGAGAAAAAGTTCCCACATTTTGGAACATCCATGAGTGTGGATTTTTCAAATGCAAAAAAGAAGCTTTATTATCCTGATGCGATAAAGGGAAGAGAACGAAATGACGGATTCGATGCTCCTGAGAATTTTGTTGTTTTTGAATGCGTAAACCGTCTCCTTGAAAAAGGCTATCGTCCGGAGCATATTGAGCTGGAAAAAGAATGGCATCTTGGGCATGATGCAAAAAGCGGCCGTGCCGATATTTGCGTAACAGATGAGAGAGGTTCTATGCTTCTTATCATTGAATGCAAGACCTGGGGCAGAGCGTTTGATAAGGCGCTCTGCGACACGAAAAACGACGGTGCGCAGCTATTCTCCTATTGGCAGCAGGAGCAGGCCTGTAAATGGCTTGTTTTGTATGCGTCAGACTTTAGGCATGGCGCTGTTGAATATAAGGCGCCGACCATTGACTGTTCAGATGATGCCAATATTATCCTGCTTGCCAGAAAAGATAAAACGATCAAACTTTACCGGGATGCCCATGCTGCGCTGGAGAGGTATGAGGCGTGGAAGGAGACGTATGCCAGTCAGATTCATGATGATCTGGTGTTCTCTGAGGATTCTGTGGCATATCAGATTGGCGTCAGGCCGCTTCTAAAAAAGGATCTGCGTGATTTTACACCAGATGATAAGATTGTAAACAGATTTGAAGAAATACTGCGGCATAACAACGTCAGCGATAAAGGAAACGCCTTTAACCGCCTGATTGTCCTATTCATATGCAAATTGGTTGACGAGAGTACGAGAGGCGAAGAGGAGGAGGTTGCATTTCAGTATAAGCAGGGAACCGATACATACGAAACTTTGCAGGATCGTCTCCAGCGTTTACATCGGGACGGCATGAAGCAATTTATGCGTGAGGAGATATACTATGTGCCTGCAGATTATCCGGAGCGGCTGTTTGCGGACTACACAGGATCCAAAAGAAAAAAAGCGATAGAGGACTTACAGAATACGATTCGTATTTTAAAGTTCTATTCCAACAACGATTTTGCATTCAAAGACGTCTATAATGAGGAATTGTTCTATCAGAATGGAAAGATACTGGTTGAAATGGTGCAGCTCTTTGAAAAATACAGGATCGTTTACCCATCAAAGCATCAATTC
>CANQCD010000114.1 GCA_947589455.1 uncultured Lachnospiraceae bacterium
TCGCTGCACAGCGCTTCATAGCGTTCGATCGTACTCTTTAGTTTCTTGCTCTCTTGTACTACTTTTGTAGAATATTCCGGATTATCCCAGAACCCAGGTTCTTCCATCGTCTTGTCTAATTCTTCCGCTCTGTCTCTCTTATTTGCGAGGTCAAAGTGAATCCCCCATTTCAAGCAGCGGCTGTCCATAATTAGATAATGTCATTTTCAGATTATCAAATTCTACCATCAACTCACCTCTTTCTCATATGATATCCAAATCCCTAAATCCTCTTGCCGCAGCACATCTTGTACTTCTTGCCGCTGCCGCACGGACATGGGTCGTTCGGCTGGATTTTCCTGCCGGTGCGCCTCTTTGGCGTCTGCACGGCGGAGGTGTCTTTGTTCGTCCCCGTCACCTTTGCCACCTGCTCGCGCTCTACTTTCTGCTCGATCTGGACGTGCATCAGCGCCCGAACCGTCTCCTCCGTGATCGCATCGATCATCTCGTCAAACATCTCAAACCCGGCAAACTTATATTCTACCACAGGATCTCTCTGCCCAAACGCCTGCAGCCCGATTCCCTGGCGCAGCTGATCCATATCGTCTATATGATCCATCCACTTGCGGTCGATCACTTTTAACAGGATGATGCGCTCTACCTCGCGAATCTGGTCAACCTCTGGAAACTCTGCCTCTTTTGCCGCATATACCTTGACTGCCTCTTCCTTTAACTGCTGCAGGAGCTCATCCCTGCGCATATGCTTTTTCTGTTCCTCTGTCAAAACAATCTTCGACATTGGTATGATTGGCAGGAGCGTCTTATTTAATTCGTCGATATCCCACTCTTCTGCCGATACCTCGTCATTGATGATAGAGTTGACATGGCGTTCTGTCACATCCGTGATCATCTTGTAAACCGTGTCTCTCATGCTCTCCCCATCCAGCACGCGGCGGCGCTCCTTGTAGATCACTTCTCGCTGTTCGTTATTTACCCGGTCAAACTCCAACAGGTTTTTCCGGATTCCAAAGTTATTTCCCTCGATCTTTTTCTGCGCGCCCTCGATCGCATTCGACAGCATCTTATGTTCAATCTGCTCGCCCTCCGGCATGGCAGAAAACAGTCCCATCAACCGCTCAGAACCAAACAGGCGCATCAGGTCGTCTTCCAGTGAAATATAAAATCTGGATTCTCCCGGATCGCCCTGTCGTCCGGCACGTCCACGGAGCTGATTGTCGATACGTCTCGATTCATGGCGCTCGGTACCAATGATCTTTAAGCCGCCGAGTTCCTGTACTCCCTCGCCCAGCTTGATATCCGTACCACGCCCCGCCATGTTGGTTGCGATCGTCACGGCTCCCATCTGTCCTGCATCCGCAATGATCTCCGCCTCTAATTCATGGAATTTCGCATTCAATACTTTGTGCGGAATGCCTTTTTTCTGGAGCTTTTTGCTCAGATACTCGGATGTGTCGATCGTGATCGTGCCTACCAGCACAGGCTGCCCTTTCTCATGCGCCTCGACAATATCGGCGACAACGGCGTCAAACTTTTCTTCTTTTGTCTTATATACAACGTCGTTATAATCAATCCTCGCGATTGGGAGATTGGTCGGCACTTCTACCACGTCCATCTCATAAATCTCACGAAATTCTTTTTCTTCGGTGATCGCCGTACCGGTCATGCCGGATTTTTTCGCATATTTATTGAAGAAATTCTGAAACGTGATCGTCGCAAGCGTCTTGCTCTCTCTCTTTACCTTGACATGCTCCTTCGCCTCGATCGCCTGGTGCAGTCCGTCCGAGAAACGGCGCCCAGGCATGATGCGCCCGGTAAATTCATCAACGATCAAAACCTCGTCGTCATTTACTACGTAGTCTTTATCCCGAAACATCAGCGAATGCGCCCGCAGCGCCAGGTTAATGTTATGCTGCAGCTCTAAGTTGTCCGGGTCGGCCAGATTGTCCACCTGGAAGAACCGCTCCGCCTTGCGCACGCCCTCTTCTGTCAGGTTGGCATTCTTATCCTTTTCATCTACAACATAATCCCCGGTCTCCTGCTCTTCTTCGTTCATCAGGATATCCATTTTGGAAAGCTGCTTTGCCGTTCCTCTTGTCAGCTGCCTGACAAAAATATCGCACGCCTCGTACAGTTTCGTTGATTTTCCGCTCTGCCCGGAAATAATAAGCGGCGTCCTCGCCTCGTCGATCAATACGGAATCCACCTCGTCGATAATCGCGTAATGGAGCTCTCTCTGCACCAGCTCTTCCTTATAGACAACCATGTTGTCGCGGAGATAATCAAATCCCAGCTCATTGTTCGTGCCATAAGTGATATCACAGTTGTAGGCTTCGCGCCTCTCATCGTTATCCATGGAATTTAAAATAACGCCGACCGTCAGTCCGAGAAATTCATGCACCTTTCCCATCCACTCCGCATCACGCTTTGCAAGATAGTCGTTGACTGTCACGATATGGACGCCTTTTTCCTCCAGCGCATTCAAATATGCCGGAAGCGTTGCGACTAACGTCTTTCCTTCACCGGTACGCATCTCGGTAATACGCCCCTGGTGCAGGATCACCCCGCCGATCAGCTGTACTCTGTAATGGCGCATCCCCAGAACCCTGGTCGCCGCCTCCCTCACAACAGCATATGCCTCCGGAAGCAGATCATCCAGAGTCTCTCCCTTTCCCAGACGCTCTTTAAACTCCGGCGTCTTGGCGCGGAGCTCTTCATCAGACATCTTTTCATACTCTGGCGCAAGCGCCTCAATCTTGTCCACGATTGGAATGATCCTCTTTACTTCTCTCTCGCTATGTGTTCCAAATATCTTACTAAATAAACTCATCTATTTCTCTCCAATCTTACTAAAAGATTTACAAAACAAACCAATCTAAAGTATAGCATTAAATCTTTTGGTTCGCAAGGGGCAAAAAAAGGGACGGAAATCCGTCCCCATCTGCTATTCAGACAATATCTTCAATCTGCCAGTCAATCGGCTCTACGCCGTTTTTTTCTAAAAAAGCATTTGCTTTGCTGAAGTGTCTGCACCCGAAAAAACCGCGGTATGCCGACAGCGGGCTTGGGTGTGGCGCTTGCAGGATCAGATGTCTCGGGTTGGTCAGCATCGGGATCTTGCTCTGTGCCGGACGTCCCCACAAAAGGTAGACAATAGGGCGATCCTGTGCATTGACTGCCTGGATCACAGCGTCCGTGAACTGTTCCCAGCCCTTCCCCTGATGGGAATTTGCCTGATGCGCCCTGACGGTAAGTACCGTATTTAATAAAAGCACGCCCTGATCCGCCCATTTTTTCAGATACCCATTATTCGGGATCCGGCATCCTAAATCGGATTCGAGCTCTTTATAAATATTCTGAAGAGACGGCGGGATTTCTTTCTGGCTCTCCGGCACGGAAAAGGACAACCCATGCGCCTGATTGACATTGTGGTATGGGTCCTGGCCAAGGATCAGCACTTTGACGCTGGACAGCGGCGTAAAATGAAATGCATTGAAAATATCGTCCGCCGGAGGATAGACCACCGCCCTGCTATACTCTTCTTTTACAAACTCAAACAATCCTTTATAATATGGTTTGGAAAATTCCGGCCGGACAGCGTCCAGCCAATCATTTGAAATCATTGCCATCTTCTTTTGTCCTCTCCTTTTTTCTGCTGCAGTGTACACTGGAACTGCAGACAGCTGTCTGTTCTTCCTATCTGCCGATATTCTTTTCCGGCAACTGCCTTGCGCTTCCTATCTGCCGATGTTTTTTTCCGGCAACTGCCTGTAGTTTCCTGCAGTTGTCTTACGCTTCCTATCTGCCGATGTTTTTTTCGGCAACTGCCTGTAGTTTCCTGCAGCTGCCTTGCGCTCCCTATCTGCCAGTTTTTTGCTACAGGCGCACACTGATACCCTCCGCCCGCAGATATTCTTTTAGTTCCCTGATTTCTAACTCTTTATAATGGAAGAGGGACGCCGCGAGCACAGCGTCTGCATTTCCCTCTGTGAACGCCTCTTTAAAATGTTCTAATTTCCCCGCTCCGCCCGAGGCGATAACAGGGATAGAAACATTTTCTGAAACAAGCTTTGTCAGGGCGATGTCGTATCCGTCCTTTGTCCCGTCACAGTCCATGCTGGTCAAAAGGATTTCCCCCGCCCCCAGTCTTTCCGCCTGGATCGCCCATTCTATGGCGTCAATCCCCATATCGACGCGCCCACCGTTTTTATAGATATTCCAGCCGCTTCCATCCGGCCTCTTCTTTGCATCAATTGCCACAACAACGCACTGGCTGCCAAATTTCAGCGCCGCCTCCGAGATCAGCTCCGGATTCTGTATCGCAGCGGAATTAACAGAAACCTTGTCCGCCCCTTCGCGCAGTACGACCTTAAAATCCTCAATCGTCCGAATGCCCCCGCCGACAGTAAACGGAATAAACACCGTCTCTGCGACGCGGCGCACCATATCAAGTTTTGTCGCGCGCGCATCCGATGAAGCCGTGATATCCAGAAATACCAGTTCATCCGCCCCGGCTTCACCATATGCGGCTCCAACGCTGACCGGATCGCCGGCATCCCTCAAATCTACAAAATTAACCCCTTTCACAACACGTCCGTTATTTACGTCAAGACAGGGTATGATCCTTTTTGTAAACATAATTTCTCTCACTTTCCGCCATCACAAGATAGGATACCAATCTCTCCGTATGGCCGTTTGTCCTAAACTGCTTGCCCTGGGCTGTTTGTCCTGAGTCGTTTGCTCTGCGCTATTTGCTCCAGGCTGTTTGTCCTGAGCCGTTTGCTCTGCGCTATTTGCTCCAGGCTGTTTGTCCTGAGCCGTTTGCTCTGCGCTATTTGCTCCAGGCTGTTTGTCCTAAGCTGTTTGCTCTGGCATCCTCACAATGCACAAAAATTTTTCAATATTTTTAATCCGACATTCCCGCTCTTTTCCGGATGGAACTGGCAGGCAAAAATATTATCATGCTCCACCGCCGCATGGAATGGCAGGATATACTCTGTGACGGCGGCCACATCGTTTTTCCGTTCCGCCTGCAGGTAATACGAGTGTACAAAATATACATACTCGTTCTGTCCAATCCCCTGAAACAGCGCCGTCCCTGGTTTTGCCTCGACTAAATTCCAGCCCATATGAGGTATCTTATATCCCTCTGTCTTTGGGAAGGCGACGATTCTCCCAGGTAAAATGCCAAGTCCCGGAACGCCCGGGCTCTCGTCGCTGCTTTCAAACAACAGCTGAAGCCCCAGACAAATCCCCAGAAAAGGGATTTTCTGTTCCACCACACTGCGGATCACCGAAACCAGCCCGTACTGCTCCAGCTTCGCCATCGCATCGCCGAAGGAGCCAACTCCCGGCAGAATCACTTTATCTGCACTGAGAATCTGCTCCGGCTCTCTTGTCACAATACATTCCTGTCCCAAAAACTGGACTGCCTTTTGCACACTTTTTAAGTTGCCGGCGTCATAATCAATCACTGCTATCATATCTTCCTCCATAAATCCGACGCCTGTGAAATAATCAAACACAGCACGCCGCGCAGGTTTTCCTGTCGTGAAAAAGGGCGCCGCCTGCACTGGCGCCCCTGCACTCCACTGCATTACAAAGCTCTCCTTTCGGAGAACTTCCCATTTTCTATCCCATGAAAAAGAACAAAACCTGCACTCCATCACATTTCAAATTTCTCCTTTCGGAGAACTTCCCATTTCCTATCCTATAAAAACAGCCCACCGATACTGCCCACCGGCGGGCTGTCTTAGCTTTTTCCTCTCCATTCCAAACGGATGGATTTGCTTTGCTTGTTATGTAACGGACGCCGTCAAGAGAATTGGTAAGCGTTTCGTCAAACCGAAAGTTCTCTCTTGGCTTCCTGCGAAATGACCAGCGCCTCGGCGTGACCGTCCCGATTATTTTTTCTTTACACCAATCTTTACTACCTGTTTGGTATACGCATCTTTGCCCAGCGCCAAAAGATCATATGCCTTCTGCTCTGACACGCCAAATTCTTCCTGCAAAAGCGTCAGGATCTGGCTCCTGCATTCCTGCATCTGTTTGCCTACATCCAATTCCTCGCCCTGTTCAATATTGGCGTCATACCGCTTCACACCCCGCAGCAGAGCATCCAGCGCCTCCGGATAATACTGCAGCCTGTCGTAATTCTGATATGCGTTCAACGCCTGCTGCACCTGCATTACCAGCTTGATCTGATTGTATTCATCCGGGTCTTTCTCTTTCATCTTTGTCCCAATCGCCGCCTGGTATGCCTCGGTATATTTCCCAATCTCAAAATAATTCTGTGCGGAACGTTTTGCACTGCTGTAACTGTACAGGTTCGTACCGCCAATCTCAAAGAGCAGGAAAAGCGCTGTCGCCGCGGCGATAATCGAAACGCCGGCTTTGTTCAGCTTTCCTACGACTTCAATCTCTTTTGCCGCTTCTTCTTCTGCCTGCGCTTTCTTCTCTGCCTTCTTTTCGGCTTTCTCGGCTTTCTTTGCCTCTTTTTCCGCCTTTTTCTCGGCTTTTTTCGCCTCTTTTTCGGCTTTTTGCTCGGCTTTCTTTGCCTCTTTTTCTTCTTTGGCCTTTGCCGCTTCCTCTGCCTGCTTCGCAGCTTCTTCCTCTTCTGCCTGCGCCGCCTTCCGCTCCTGCTCGGCAATCTCATCTGTCACGACGTTGCCAAAGACTTTTTTGAAAAATCCCGGCTTCTTTTCTGCCTGCTGCCCTTCCGGGATCATGGAATCATCAAACATCCCGGCGACTTCGTCCTCGCTAAGGGACATATCATCCCCCAGAGAATCGATATCGTCAAATCCCATGATATCGGACATGGCGTCTGCGCCGCCCGCCGCATTACTGCCTCCGCCCATGTCGAGATTGTCCAACAATCCGTCTAACATAGAGTCAAGGCCTGTTCCTCCATTTCCTTCTTCCATTCCTGTCTCCTGTCCAGAACGGCTTTCGCCGTCAAAATTCATGTCAAATCCCTCTAAAACACTCTGGTCAAAAGCTGCTTCCGAAGCGCCGCCAGGCGCCGGCTCGGCAATCGCTTTTGCCACCTTTTCATCCACATCATCAAGCAGGGGATCGCCCGCCGCCGCTGCAGCTTCCGCCGATCCTGCGTTCGTGCCGCCGTCCAGTCCGTCCAGTGCGGCAAAGTCCAGATTATCTGTCCCAATCTCTCCCGGCACATCTAATCCATCCAGACTGATTCCATCTATTCCGGCTCCGTCTAATGTATCGAATCCATCAGAAGCGAGTGGTTCCGCTCCCATTCCTCCCAGCGCATCCAGTCCGTCCAGACTGATTCCTTCCAGCCCGGCCTCGCCTAATGCGTC
>CANQCD010000115.1 GCA_947589455.1 uncultured Lachnospiraceae bacterium
GGAAAAACTGCTCACGGGAGAGGCGACGCAGGCGCAGATCGCGGCGTTTCTGACCGCCTTGCGGATGAAAGGGGAGACGATCGACGAGATCGTCGGTCTCGCATCCGTGCTGAGCGACAAGGCGGAGCACATTCATCCGCAGGTGGGAACATACATTGATCTGGTGGGAACCGATCGGGAACCATCCGCTGGCGATCGAATCATGCGATTTTCCCTCCTCTACAACCTGCGGGTCAGAGACGCCGCGGTATGCGCCGAGAAATTCATCCCTGCTGGTATCGAAACCGTCAACAGGGCAGTTTACCGAATAGACGGCATAGTGGTTGCGGCGCTCCCGGTATTCCGTTTTGTGGTAAATGGCAGAACCGATCACTTCCACTTCGCCGATATTTAAGTTGCGCTGGAAATTGGTCATATCATCCATTGCGTTCCAGAGGCAAAATTCAATATAAGAAAAGAGCGTGAACGTCTTTTCTTTGTCGGAATGGTTTGTCAGGGTGATCTGGTTGACTTCACAGTCGTCGTCTACAGGGACAAATGCGAGAAGAGAAGCCTCCAGTCCGTTCTTTTCAGAGGTATAGCGGCTATATCCCATGCCGTGGCGGCATTCGTACGAGTCAAGCTCTGTCTTCACAGGCTGCCAGCCGGGATTCCATACCGTATCGCCGTCTTTTATGTAATAGTAGCGTCCTCCTTCATTGTTCGGAATGTTATTGTAGCGGTAGCGTGTCAGGCGGAGCAGCTTGGCGTCCTTATAAAAGCTATAGCCTCCGCAGGTGTTGGAAATCAGCGAAAAAAAACGGTTGCTGCCCAGATAATTGATCCATGGGAGCGGTGTTTTCGGAGTTGTGATCACATACTCCTTATTTGGGTCATCGAAGTAACCAAATTTCATATTGTCCTCCATTCTGCCATCTTGGCAATGATATAGTTTTCCGGCCTTGTTTCTTCGCAGTAAAAAGTATGCCGGACACGGTCTCGGCTGCCGAAGAAAAACGTCCTGTCCTTAGACAGCCATATAGGTAAAAGTATATCGTAATTAAGGTGGAAAATCAATGTCTTTGCGACGATTGGAATAAAAAATCTGTCTGTCACATAGATATACGGTAAACAGGAAAAAAATAATGGGGATTCATATGAAAAACGGGAAAAAGAAAGCGTTCATCCGGAATGGGATCGGCATCCTGTGCCTTTTCCTGTTATGCCTGATCGTGCAGGGAATGCTTTGGACAGGAAGGGACACGGCGGATGTATGGAACCAGGAACAGGGCGGGAACGCGCCAGATCAGGAAAAGGAAGAGGGGGAGACAGAAAAGAAAGTGGCATATCTGACATTTGACGATGGACCCAGCTGCCTGACCAGCGAATATCTTGCGGTTTTAAAGGAAGAAAAAGTGCCGGCTACTTTTTTTCTGATCGGCGAGCAGATAGAAGGAGAACTGATCGCTGTGGTCAAGCAGGCAAAAGAGGATGGCCATGAAATCGGCGTCCACACATACTGCCATGACGCAGGGGTGATCTATGAGTCGGAAGAAAGCTATATTGAAGATATTTTAAAGACAAAGGAGCGGATCAAGGAACAATGCCAGATTGAGACGAGTCTGTTTCGGTTTCCGTGGGGCAGCAAAAACAGCTATGTCGAAGGATTTAAAGACGGCGTGATCGAGGAGATGAAAAAGCGGGGCATGGAATATGTCGACTGGAATGTCAGCGGGGAAGATTCCGTAGGCTGTCCCTCCGCAGAGTCGATCCTTGCCAATGTGCGCAAGGATTACAAAAAATATAATAATCCGGTGATCTTGCTGCATGACTCTGCTTCGTGCAGGGCGACATTGCAGGCGCTTCCCTGGCTTCTCCGCGAGCTGAAACAGGCAGGTTACAGCTTTGCAACGCTTTCTGAGAGAAAGGAAACCTGTCATTTTGGGGAATACTAGGTTGAAAATCACGCCGGTGCGATGCTTGTTCATCATGCGAACCTGATTCATATTGCAAACTTGGTTTGCATGGGTTATTTGCTCCTGAGAGAAAACAAACAGGGAGGCGAAGCTGCTTATTGTGCGCCGCACCGTCCGTACAGGCGTAACTGCGCAGGAATTTATTCCTGCATATCACAGGCAATCAGATAGAGGTGATGGAACTTATTCGGCGGGAGTGTCGAGATCAGCTGAAAAAATTCTTCATATATAGTAAGCCCCGCTCCGGTTGTCTGAAAAAAATCCTTTGGACGGATGTGCAGATAAATGCAGATATCGAAAAAGTTTTGCATATTGGGATAATTGCGCCCGGATTCGATGGAATTGATATAGTTTTTATTCTGACCGATATCAAGACTCATCTGTCTGGCGCTGACTCCCCTGTGCTGGCGGAGTTTGGCAAGCCTGAGCCCAAATTCCTTACTGGTATAAATGTCGTGATAATCCATGATATACTCCTTTGCTTTTGTCTATACAATAGATATTTGCGAAATGAATTGTTTGTCTGTGATCACCCGGGTAGCCAGCGCAAAACCAACGCAGGCACGCTTGCGCTATGTCTCGCCCGCAGCGGTACATAATGCGCCGCCTGAGTACCGGCGGGCTCGCAATGCCTGCTTTTGGTATTTGCGTAGTATGCCCAGGTGTAATGCACTAATATGAATCGTTTCGCAATGATCTATCTCTTTATGAAAAAGTGTAACAATTTTAATAAAAATATGCACCATAATAAAAGGGTTAAATTGCTATTTTTGCCATATTAAAACAGACATCGTACAGGATATTTCTGGCGGCGGATGCATTTGCAGACATCGGCGGATGCATTTGCGGACACTTTTGGTTGATTTCATGTTTTTGTTATGATAAAATTAATTTTCGTGAGTGTACCTGGGGCTTTTCGTTCTGGGATACAGATAGAAGTAGATGGAAAGAAGCAGTGGGGAGGAATAAAGGTGAAGTATTTTGGTACAGATGGCTTCCGGGGGGAGGCAAATGTTGGATTAAATGTGGTACATGCTTATAAAGTAGGGCGTTTTCTGGGCTGGTATTACGGCAAAGAGCACAAGGCGAGGATTGTGATCGGGAAAGATACCAGGCGCTCTAGTTACATGTTTGAAGATGCGCTGGCGTCCGGCCTGACGGCGAGCGGCGCGGATGTTTATCTTCTCCATGTCACCCCTACGCCGAGCGTGTCTTATGTTGTGAGGACAGAGCAGTTTGACTGTGGCATTATGATCTCTGCCAGCCATAATCCCTATTATGATAACGGGCTGAAGGTTATCAATGGGAACGGCCATAAACTGGAGGCGGAAATTGAAGAAGAGATAGAGAAATATATTGACGGTCCGGAGGACGCCATTCCATATGCCGTCAGGGAACAGATTGGAAGAACGATAGATTATGCGATTGGAAGGCACCGATATATCGGCTATCTGATGTCGCTGGCAACCAGGTCTTTTAAAAATATCCGGGTTGGGTTAGACTGCGCCAACGGCTCTTCCTATTCGGTCGCCAAAGGAGTGTTTGACGCGTTGGGAGCCAAGACGTATGCGATCGGCATGGAGCCGGACGGAACCAACATTAATGACGGATGCGGTTCCACTCATATAGAAAACCTGCAGAAGTATGTGATAGAAAACAACTTAGACGTCGGGTTTGCCTATGATGGCGATGCAGACCGCTGCCTTGCCGTGGACGAGAAAGGGCAGGTGATCGACGGGGATGCGATTCTGTACCTGTGCGGCTGTTATCTGAAAGAGAAAGGCGAGTTAAACAATAACACGGTTGTGACAACCGTCATGTCAAACCTGGGGCTTTACAAGGCGTTTGACAGAGTAGGGATTGCCTATGAAAAAACAGCGGTCGGCGATAAATATGTCAATGCCAATATGACGCAGTTTGGGCATTCGTTAGGAGGGGAGCAGTCCGGGCACATTATTTTTAGCAAGTATGCGGTGACAGGGGACGGCGTCCTGACTTCTCTTATGTTAATGGAAGTGATGTTAGAGAAAAAAGCAAAACTGTCCGAGCTGAGAAAAGATTTAAAGATTTATCCACAGCTTCTGAAAAATGTGCGCGTTGCCGATAAAAAAGCGGCGCGGGAGGATGAGGATGTGATTGCGGCGGCAAAGAAAGCAGAGGAGGCCTTAGGAACCGAGGGGAGGCTGCTATTGCGCGAGAGCGGGACAGAACCTCTGATCCGCGTTATGGCAGAGGCAAAGAGCCAGGAACTATGTGAGCAGTATGTCAATGAAGTGGTGGAGGTGCTGCACAAAAAAGGACATGTTGTAGAAGGATAATGTGATATTTTGGCATAGAAGCGAAGTTTTTTTTATAAATCCCTTGCTTTTATTGCAGGTATCATGCTATATTGTATAAATGGTGACTTATGGGAGAATCCCATATGATAATAAGGAGGAAATGATAGAATGAGTGTACAGGTCGAAAAGCTTGAAAAAAGTATGGTAAAACTTACGATTACAGTTTCAGCAGAAGATTTTGAGGCTGCTCTTAACAGGGCATACCTGAGTAACAAGAACAAAATTTCAGTGCCGGGCTTCCGAAGGGGGAAAGCTTCGCGCACGATAATAGAAAAGATATACGGCGCAGAGATTTTTTATCAGGATGCGGCAGATATTATGCTGCCGGATGCATATGAGAAAGCGGCGGACGAGAGCGGACTGGTCATTGTGGCGCAGCCTGAGATTGGCATAGAGCAGATGGAAAAGGGAAAAGATTTTATTTTTACGGCAACGGTAGCGGTGAAGCCGGAGGTCATCCTTGGAGAATACAAGGGGATCGAGGTAGAAAAGAGAGATACCGAGGTGTCGGAAGAAGAGGTCGCTGAAGAGATTGAACATATAAGGGATATCAATTCGCGTCTCCTGACAGTAGACGACAGACCGGCGCAGGACGGCGATGTTGTTATCATTGACTTTGACGGTTATGTAGACGGGGAACAGTTTGAAGGCGGTTATGCGACGGACTATTCTCTGCAGCTTGGCTCAAATACTTTTATTGATAATTTTGAAGAGCAGCTGGTCGGCACAAACGTGGGAGATCGCGTCGAGGTGAACGTCAAATTCCCGGATTCCTATCAGGACGAGTCCCTGCAGGGAAAACCAGCGCTTTTTGAAGTAAAGATCAAAGAGATCCAGATGAAAGAGCTTCCGGAATTGGACGATGACTTTGCACAGGATGTCTCAGACTGCGAGACGATGGAAGAGTACAGGGAAGACGTTAAGAGGCGGCTTGAGGAGACCAAGGAAGAAGAGGCGGAGAGCGAAAAGGAAATAGAGGTTGTCAGCAAGATCGTTGAGAATGCGGAAATGGAAATTCCGGAGCAGATGATCGAGGCACAGACGCGTCAGATGTCACAGGAATTTGCGCAGCGGCTGCAGGCACAGGGACTTTCCCTGAATCAGTATCTGGCAGTTACCGGGACGACGCAGCAGGACGTGCTGGAGGAGTTAAAGCCGCAGGCGTTGAAGCGCATCCAGAGCCGCCTGGTATTAGAGGCGATTGCCACGGCGGAAAATATTGTATCTTCAGAGGAAGAGATCGATCAGGAAATTGAGAATATGGCGTCTGAATATCAGTTGGAGCTTGACGAGTTCAAAGAGATGATAGACGATGAGGAGAGAGAACAGATCGGCGTTGACATTGCAGTCCAGAAGGCAGTAGATCTGGTGGTAGAGGCCGCTGTTGAAAAATAAAACATACCGGTTCGCGGAAAGGATTTTTGGATATCCGGAAAATACCAGCGCATAATGCGCGTAATCTGCGCCATTCATAAGTCGCGTTTGAAGAAAACGATTTGTGGGTGGCGCGTTTCTGAATGAATCAAATGAATGGAGGTTTTATAATGGGATACAGTATTCCTTATGTAATTGAAAAAACCAGCAATGGGGAGCGTTCATATGATATTTATTCACGCCTGTTACAAGACAGGATTGTTCTGCTTTCCAATGAAGTAAACGATGATATCGCAAGCCTGATCGTAGCGCAGCTGCTGTTTTTGGAGTCGCAGGACCCAAACAAGGATATCCATCTGTATATCAACAGTCCGGGCGGTTCTGTCAGCGCAGGCTTTGCTATTTACGATACGATGAATTATATTAAATGTGACGTTTCTACCATCTGCATGGGACTGGCTGCGAGCATGGGCGCTTTTTTGCTGGCGGGCGGTGCAAAGGGAAAGCGCCTGGCGCTCCCAAATGCAGAGATCATGATACATCAGCCTTCCGGCGGCGCCAGGGGGCAGGAGACGGAGATCCGTATTGTGGCAGAACAGATCTTAAAGACCAGAAACCGGCTGAATGAGATTTTGGCGGAAAATACCGGCAAGCCACTGGACGTTATCGCGGCGGATACGGAGCGCGACAATTATCTGACGGCAAAAGAAGCCAAAGAATACGGGCTTATTGATGAGATTATCACCAGCCGGAAATAACGGTTCTGTTTTGTCCGGGGATTTGGCTGTTGTAAGAGATAACAGGCAGTTAAGGCTTTGAAATCAGTTTTGGCAGGAGTGAGAATAGAATGGCAGGAAAAAAAGAAGAAGTAAATTTAAAGTGTTCTTTTTGTGGAAAAACACAAAATCAGGTACACAAGCTGATCGCCGGACCGGGCGTATACATCTGTGACCAGTGTATCGATCTGTGTTCTGAGATCATTGAGGAAGAGTTTGGCGCCGACAGCGATATCTATCAGGATGAGATGGGGATCAACCTGTTAAAGCCAAAAGAGATCAAGGCGTTCTTGGATGATTATGTCATTGGGCAGGAACCGGCAAAGAAAGTATTGTCTGTGGCGGTGTACAATCACTACAAGCGTGTGTTGTCCCAGAGAAGCATGGATGTAGAGCTGCAGAAGAGTAATATTTTGATGCTTGGGCCGACGGGCTCCGGCAAGACGTTTCTGGCGCAGACACTGGCAAAGATTTTAAATGTGCCATTTGCGATTGCCGATGCTACGGCGCTGACAGAGGCGGGATATGTCGGGGAAGATGTGGAAAATATCCTCTTAAAGATCATTCAGGCCGCAGATTACGACATTGACCGGGCGGAGCACGGCATCATTTATATTGACGAGATTGACAAGATCACAAGAAAAGGAGAAAATGTCTCCATCACCCGCGATGTATCCGGAGAGGGCGTCCAGCAGGCGCTGTTAAAGATTCTGGAGGGAACGGTGGCAAGTGTTCCGCCGCAGGGCGGAAGGAAACACCCGCATCAGGAATTTTTCCAGATAGACACGACAAATATCCTGTTTATCTGCGGCGGTGCGTTTGA
>CANQCD010000116.1 GCA_947589455.1 uncultured Lachnospiraceae bacterium
ATAAAAAGATCGGATGTAAGGCCTGGGGATATTACCCCGGATCTTTTAAACCATCTGATAACGGTGGACGGCGTAGAATATATCCAGGTTCATCCCACTTTTCTGTATGAATCGCTGTGGAATCTTGCCGTATTGGTTTTGATCTTATTATGGACAAAGAAAAGGGCATACCGCGGACAGCTGTTTTTGCTTTATCTGCTGGGATACGGCCTTGGGCGTTTCTGGATCGAGGGGCTTCGGACAGACCAGCTAAAGTTTATGGGAACCGAGATTGCTGTTTCCCAGATGCTGTCTGGGCTGTTGGCCTTTCTGTCGGCGGGGGTTCTGCTGTTTTTCTTCATTAAGAAGAAAAAGAAGCCGCGGGAAGAAAGAGAAGCCCAATCAAAATAGAATAGCAGTGAAACAAGAAAACCGGCTATGCCAATCGGCATAAGCCGGTTTTTGGCGTCTTTCCAGCAGTTTTGGCAAACGTGCGTTCTCTATGTTTTTCGTATTTTCTAAAAAAAAGCTTGATAAATTCCCAAAAAAGTTATAGAATATTTAAGTAAGTGGTGGAAAGTGGGGGAAAGTGGTGATAAAAGCCGTGAAAGTGGAGAAGGTTGCAGCGCAGAGGAAAGTTTGGCCCTGAGATTCGGAAAGGCAGGTGATAGAGATGTTCATGGGACAATATGAGCATTCTATTGACGCCAAAGGCAGGATCATTGTTCCGTCCAGGTACCGTGAGGATTTAGGAGATGTTTTTGTTGTGACCAGAGGTCTTGACGGCTGTCTGTTTCTCTATCCTATGATGGAATGGGAAACTTTTACGGAAAAGTTAAAGCAGCTGCCGTCAAACCAGAACACACGTAAGATCCAGAGACAGTTTTTATCGAAAGCGATGGAGGTCAACCTTGACAAGCAGGGGAGGATTTTGATTCCCGCGCTGCTCCGGGAAACAGCGATGCTGGAAAAGGAAGTTGTTTTTGTGGGCATGATGAACCGGGTAGAAATCTGGGACAAACATCGTCTGGAACAGCAGGAGCTTCAGGAAGACGAGGAAGCGCTGGAGACAACGATGGATGATTTGGATATTTCCCTGTAAGAGGCAAAAGGAGATAACATGGATTTTAATCACAAACCGGTTTTGCTGGATGAAGTGATCCGTGGATTGCAGGTAAAACCAGATGGCGTCTACGTTGACGGTACGCTCGGCGGAGCCGGGCACGCGTCAGAGGTCTGTAAATATCTGGGGGAAAGCGGACGTCTGATCGGGATTGACCAGGACGAAGATGCGATCGCTGCCAGCCGGGAGCGCCTAAAGCCGTATGGCGGCAAGGTGACGATCGTCCGGAGCAATTACGCAGATATGGGACAGGTGCTAAAGGAAATGGGGATTATCTGTGTAGATGGCATTATCCTGGATCTGGGCGTTTCTTCTTTTCAGCTGGACACGGCAGAGAGAGGATTTTCCTACCGATACGATGCACCGCTTGATATGCGCATGGATAACCGGCAGGAATTAACAGCTGCCACTGTAGTCAATGAATACAGTGAAAGTGAGTTGTATCATCTAATTCGTAACTATGGGGAAGATAAGTTCGCAAAAAATATTGCAAAAAACATTGTGATCGAGAGACAAAAAGAAGCGATTCAGACAACAGGGAGACTGGCGCACATTATCGATTATTCCATTCCGGCAAGGATGAAAAAGCAGGGAGGACATCCTGCCAAGAGGACATTTCAGGCAATCCGCATTGAGGTGAACCGGGAATTGGAGGTTTTAGAAAACAATATAAAAAATATGATTGATTTGTTAAAACCAGGCGGAAGATTTTGTGTGATCACGTTTCATTCTCTGGAGGACCGTATTGTGAAAAGGGCGTTTAAAGAGGCACAGGATCCCTGCATCTGCCCGCCGGATTTTCCGGTATGTGTTTGCGGCAGGGAGAGTAGGGGGAGGCTTGCGGTGAGAAAGCCGATTTTGCCGTCACCCGGGGAAATGGAAGAAAATCCCAGGGCAAAGAGTGCGAAACTGCGGATTTTTGAACATATTTAAAAGATGTATGGAGCAGGAAAGGAGATGAAGGTATGGCTATTGACTGGGAAAACTATGGCCGGGACAGGTATCACAGGCCAGGAACACAGTCCGCTGCATACCACAGGCAGACATATGTGGAGGGAAATACAGTCCGCAAAGTAAGCGCAGTGCCTGAGAGAAGACGAGAAGAGGAGAGAAGACGACCTCAAAAACAGTATCCGCAGAGAAAACCGGTGCGTATGCCGGGGATCAGCGGCAGCGGGTTTTTGTTTTTGTGCGGGATGCTGTCTGTTATTGTTCTTGTCAGCCTGTCTTACTTATCTACACAATATAATGTACGCCAGATGAAAGAGGAAATTGTCTCATTACAGTCTGAAGTGGCAGAGCAGCGTGAAGAAAATGCAGAAATGTATCAGTCTGTTCTGGATTCTGTCGATCTGGCTGAGATTTATCAGAAGGCGACTGGCAAACTGGGAATGGTCAAAGCGGAAGATGATCAGGTTTATAAGTATAAGAGCCGGAAAAACGATATGATAAAACAATATGCAGATATACCGGGGGCAGATGATTAGAAAGGCACGGTGTCTTTATGCGCAGGAGAGCAGTTGATACAAGACAGCAAAACAAAGTTGGGACAAGAAGAATGTTTTTTCGCATTCTTCTTGCCTTTTGTTTGATTGTCCTTATTTCTTTTGGGCTGGTGGGCAGAGTTGTCTATCTAAATGAGAAAAAGGGGGCAAGCTATGAGAAGAGAGTATTGTCCCAGCGCAGTTACAGCAGCAATGAGATCAATTATCGGCGGGGGGACATTGTCGACCGAAACGGCAATAAACTTGCCTCCAGCAAGAAAACGTACGATCTGGTGTTAGACCCTGTGCTGATCTTGTCGGATGAAAATTATGTAGCAGATACCGGCAAGGCGCTGGAAAAAGTATTTGATATTTCACGGGCAAAATTTGAAAAGATCCTGCAGCAGCAGTCTTCTTTGCAATATTATGTCATGCAGGATTATAAAGGCCTGACAAAGGATGTTGTAAAAAAATTCCAGGCTCTTGGGGAAAAAAATAAAAATATAAAAGGCGTGACGTTTGACGAACGCTACGAGCGCTATTATCCGTATTCTACCGTGGGCAGTAAGATCATCGGCTTTTGCTCTACGGAAAATAAGGGGATCTGGGGGATTGAGAATCGATATGACAGCGAACTTAGCGGGATCAATGGAAGGAAATACGGCTATTTTAATTCCAATCTGGATTTGGTAGAAACATTAAAAGAGCCGGTAAATGGAAATAAGATTATCTCTACGATGGATGTCAATGTACAGGGGATCTTAGAGCGCCATATGAATGAATTTCAGAAAAGTACAGGTTCTAAAAATATGGGTTGTATCATTATGAATCCGCAAAACGGAGAGATTTATGCGATGTCCTCCTATCCGGAATTTAATTTGAACGATCCCAGAGATTTGTCTGTTTTATATTCTAAAGAAGAAATCGAACGCATGTCGGATAAGAAAAAAACAGAGGCGCTCAATGCACTGTGGCGCAACTTCTGCATAAGCGACGCCTATGAGCCGGGCTCGACTTTTAAACCGATGGTGATCGCGGCGTGTTTAGACGAAGGAGTTACCAATGGAAAGAGGAGCTATGTCTGCGACGGTTCGCAGAAAGTGGGCGGGGTTGAGATCAAATGTGTCGCACATGACAGAGGCGGCCACGGAACCCTTACGATTTGCGGGGCGTTAATGGAGTCGTGCAATGACGTGCTGATGCAGCTTGGCGCCGACCTGGGCAGGGAGCGGTTCCTTGGGTATGTTAATAATTTTGGCTTTGGCAGGAAAACAGAGATCGACCTGCCGGGCGAGGCGGCGGGCGGCGTTTTTACGACGAATACAATGCACTCGGTAGAGCTTGCCACATCCAGCTTTGGACAGGGGCAGACTGTTACAATGATCCAGCTTGCGGCGGCGTTTTCTTCGGTGATCAACGGCGGCAATTATTATGAGCCGCATGTGGTCAGGGAGATTGACAGCGACTCCGGCGCAGTCGTCTCTGCAAAAGAGGATATGTTGGTGCGCCGCGTGGTCACAGAAGAAAGCAGCAGGAAAATCAGGCAGTATCTCTATAAGACAGTAGAAGAGGGGACGGCGTCTCCGGCGCAGGTTCCCGGATATCAGGTCGGGGGGAAAACCGGAACGGCAGAAAAACATCCGACCGGAAGAGGGAATTATCTGGTCTCTTTTGCCGGCTTTACGCCGATTGATAAACCAGAAGTCATGATTTATATGGTAATTGATGAGCCGCATGTAGAAGATCAGGCGCACAGCTATTATGCGACAGAATTATCCAGCGACATCATGAAAGAAGTCCTTCCCCTGTTAGGCGTTTATCAGAGCGCCGACACCAAAAAGAAGGACAAGACGAAAGCGGCGGATATTCAGATTCCATCGACGAAGGAGGCGCCAGAGGGAGGGTTTGCCAGCAAGGATTACAGCGTGGCGGAAAGTGAAGCAGAAAATACAGAAGAAAATGAATAACTCAGGTCCCTGCAAAATATGCATAAGTAAGAAGTATTTTGTGGGGATTTTTATGCAAAGCAGTGGGACAATGCAGAGGAAACGGCTTTTTTTGGGCTATATCGCCATCTGCCTGCTCAGCCTTTCCCTGATGGGAAGGCTGGGCTATCTGATGTTGGCAAAAGCAGATTATTTTGGCGAGAAGGCAAAGGAAGTCAGGCAGCGGGAACGCGCTATCAAGGCAGAGAGGGGCAGAATCTTAGACAGGAATGGAACGGTGATCGCCGGAAATAAGCCGGTGTCCACGATATCTGTGATCTATAATCAGATCACGGACCGGGAAAAAGTAGTATCCGTTCTTTCCAGGCTTTTGGATATGGATCCGGCCGAGGTTCGGAAAAAGGCAGAGAAGAAGTCGTCCAGGGAAAAGATCAAGACAAATGTGGAAAAAGAAGTTTCTGATAAGATCCGGGAGATGGATTTGGACGGCGTGATGGTAGACGAAGATTACAAGAGGTATTATCCCTATCACGATCTTGCCTCAAAGGTGATTGGATTTGCCGGAGGCGACAATCAGGGGATTTTAGGGCTGGAGGTAAAATATGAGAAGTATCTTGCGGGGCAGGACGGAAGCATCCTGACGACAACAAATGCCAGAGGCATCGAGATTGACGGAGCGAGCGAGGAGCGGATCGAGCCGGTAGCCGGTTACGATCTTTGCACAAGCCTGGACGTCAACCTTCAAAAGTATGCGCAGCAGGCGGCGGAGAAGGTTATGAAAGCAAAAAAGGCAAAAAATGTCCGCATCCTTATGATGAATCCGCAAAATGGGGAAATTTATGCGATGGTTAATGTGCCGGAATTTAATTTAAACGATCCGTACACATTAAATCATAAAAAAGGAAAAAACGAGAAAGAGAACCAGGAACTTTTAAACCAGATGTGGAGAAACCACTGTGTCAGCGATACCTATGAGCCGGGTTCTACATTTAAGGTTTTTACGGCAACAGCCGCCCTGGAGGCGGGTGTCGTAAAAACAAGCGACACCTTTAGCTGTCCTGGGTTCCGCGTGGTAGAGGACAGGAGGATCCGCTGCCATAAGACAACCGGACATGGCAGCGAGACATTTGTCCAGGGAGTGCAAAATTCCTGCAATCCAGTATTTATTGACGTAGGAGCCAGGCTTGGCGTTGACGGGATGTACCAGTATTTGAATAAATTAGGGATTTTGAGCAAAACTGGTATTGATGTGCCGGGCGAGGCGGCAACGATCATGCATCAGAAGAAAAACGTAAAGGCCGTTGAACTTGCGACAATGTCGTTTGGCCAGTCGTTTCAGCTGACTCCGCTGCGGCTTCTCACTACCGTCAGCAGTGTGATCAACGGTGGTAAGATGATCACGCCGCATTTTGGCGTAAAACTCAAAAGTGCGGATGAGACGGTTGTCAGGAATCTTACTTATAAAGAAGAAACCGGCGTTGTTTCTTCGGAAACATCGGAGCTGATGCAGAAAATCCTTGCCTCTGTCGTCTCTGAGGGGTCCGGGAGTAAAGCGGCGGTATCTGGCTATGACGTTGGGGCAAAGACGGGGACGTCAGAAAAGCTTCCGCGCAGCAGCAACCGCTATATCGCGTCGACATTGGGCTTTGCGCCGGCTGACGACCCGGTTATCCTTGCCATTGTATTGATAGATGAGCCGGAGGGGATTTATTATGGAGGGCAGATCGCGGCGCCGGTGATATCGGAGTTGTTAGACGACGCGCTTCCCTATCTCGGGGTTGAGCCAAAGCCGGATGCGACGCCGGAAAGCACTCCCTAAAATGGCGGCTGATGTGAAGAAAAGAGAGCGTTGAGATAAAGCCGGATGCGGCGCCGGAAAGCACTGGCGCGGAATAGGCGGATAGGATATTTTTGATAATCTGGAACGGATGCAAGATATCGGTTGATTTCTGACGGTGGTTGCATTACAATAACAACGATTGGGATACAGAAGAAAGGAGCGTGCAAAAACGCTGGTCTACAATTCAGGATAAAAATACATTAGCGGCTTGGATGGGAGAAAAATTATGAGATATATAAGCACTTTTATTCCGGTATTAGTATCCTTCTGTATCAGTGTCATTTTATGCCCTGCGCTGATTCCGCTGTTAAAGAAACTGCGCTTTGGGCAGTTTGTGAGGGAGGATGGGCCGAAAACACATTTAAAAAAGGCGGGGACGCCTACGATGGGCGGCGTGATCATTTTGCTGGCGGCGCTGATTACCTCCCTGCTGTTTTGGAACCGCCAGCGGGAAACGCTTCTCGTGCTTTTCTCCACCCTGGGATTTGGCGTTGTGGGTTTTCTGGATGATTTTATCAAGATTGTCATGAGACGTTCGCTGGGATTGACCGTCCTGCAGAAATTAATCCTGCAGATGGGGATTTGTGCGGTGTTTGTCGTATGTTATCTGCATGTGCTGCACCTGGAGCCGGAAATATTGCTCCCATTTTCTGAGGGGCGCTATATTACCCTGCCGGCTGGCACATTTATTGTGTTTTGTTTCCTGGTGATACTGGGGACGGTAAACGGGACGAATTTTACAGATGGGCTGGATGGACTTGCTACAAGCATTACGCTGTTAGTCGCCGTCTTTTTTACCGTGGTTTCTGCGGGGATATGCCGAGGGCTTTTGCCGGTCACATCTGCAGTGGCGGGGGCGTTGATGG
>CANQCD010000117.1 GCA_947589455.1 uncultured Lachnospiraceae bacterium
TGGAATAATTTGTTATACTGTTCGTAGAGCTCCCTTGTCGGATCGTAGGAAACATTTGTAATCGTAACCTTTTCATCCTCTTTTTTCCCTGATTCTTTTGCTTTGTCTCCGCAGCCTGTCAGAGAACCGGCTGTCACTGCGGCAATCAACGTCAATACTGTAATCTTTTTCAATAAATTTGTTTTCATAATTTTCCCCTTTCTTAACTGTCAACTATCCTGATCTGTTCTCACTGCCTTTTCCTCAAACCCTTCCCCCAGAACACCGCTACATAACAATTATGGGCATCCTGGCAGCTTCCTGTCTGTATCTGCCTGCGCATTGCGAGCAACTTCCTACTTGTGTCTGCCTGCGCATTACGAGCAGCTTCCTGCCTGTATCTGCCTGCGCATTGTGGGTAACTTCTTGTCTGTATCTGCCTGCGCATTGTGGACAGCTTCTTGCCTGTATCTGCCTGCGCATTACGAGCAGCTTCCTGTTTTGTATCTGCCTGCGCATTACGAGCAGCTTCCTGCCTGTATCTGCCTGCGCATTGTGGGCAGTTTTCTGTCTGTAAAAACACTGTGCACTGCGTTTTTGTTAAACAGATAGTAACCTCTTCCTGTCTATACCGTCAACGCGGAAACGTGAAAACGTTATCAGAAAAATTGCCGCACTCCCCTTGAAAGCGTTCCTGAAACATAAAAACAAACACTTTGACATATGTGAAAGCGAAATTTGTGAAAACGTTATCTCCCTTATTTTATCGCATCTGCAGGCTATTCCTGCGCCTTTCGGTTGATATATTCCGCCTTATATTTAGAATAAACGATTGTCTGGTCGTGATATAACCCATAATAGCCTGACATAAGATAGCTTACACTGACTGCGATCAAAAAATACGGCACGGCGTCATAACCAAATAATTCAAAGGCAATCAATATAGAAGAAACAGGACAGTTTGTTACGCCACAGAATACCGAGATCATCCCAACTGCGGCGCAGAGAGATGGAGAAATCCCGCAAATCTGCCCAAAAAGACATCCAAATGTCGCTCCCACAAAAAAAGACGGGACAATTTCTCCTCCCTTAAACCCGGCTTCCAGCGTCAGCGCCGTAAAAATAATCTTCAATACAAAAGCCTCCGGCCTTGCCTGTCCCCGAACCGCTCTCTGGATCACTTCCACTCCGGCTCCCATATAGTCGGAAGTCTGCAATAGGATGGTCAATAGGATAATAATAACAGAAGATACCAAAATGCGGACATATGGATTTTTAAGCCTGGCTCGGTAGAAATCTCCAAGGGAGTGGAGCGCAATACAGAAAAGCACGCTCAATGCCGCGCAGAATAACGCCAACAGGATAATCTTCAGGCTGGGAAATAGATGGAATGCCGGGACATGTTTTATCTGGAGCACGCTGGAATGGATCCCCATATTCGTCGCAAATTTGGACGCAACAAGCGAAGCGAACACGCACGGCACCAGCGCGGCATAGTACATGACGCCGACGCTGACCACCTCCATCGCAAACACTGCCGCCGCCACCGGCGTCCCAAACACAGCGGAAAAGGCTGCGCTCATGCCGCACATCACAACGATCCGCTTGTCCCGGTCATCAAAACGAAACCACCGCCCAAGCTGGTTGCCGATACTCCCGCCTAGCTGCAGCGCCGCCCCCTCGCGTCCCGCTGAGCCGCCAAATAAATGAGTGATCAGAGTGGAAACAAAAATAAGCGGCGCCATTTTAAAGGGAATCTCCGCTTCCGCATGAATCGTAGAGAGCACAAGGTTTGTCCCCTTGTCGTTTTTGTAGCGGAAAATCTGATACAAAAATACAATCAAAACACCTGCAGCAGGCAGAAATAAAATCAGCTCAGGATGCTTCTCCCGAAATTCTGTCACCTCTAACAGGCAATATGCAAAAAGGGTGCTGAACGCCCCGACGATCAGACCTGTAAAAACAGAAAAAATCCCCCATTTGCAGAACGTAACCAGATTCCGTTGGATTCTCCTGACATAAAATTTAATCATTTCCTTTTGCCGCATATGCTATCCCTTCTTAATCTTTGTTTTTTAACTGACACAGTCATAGTATCACAGTTTTTAATAAATGGAAAGTGCGCCGCTGTGACAAGAAATAGAGGCTTTCGGTTGACCAAGTGACAAGAAATGGGAGTTTTCGGTTGACCAAGTGATAAAAAATGAGGAACGCCAAATAATATTGACTTTCTCTGCCTGAATAATTATAATGAGAATGATTACTGATAAAGGAGGGGTGATATGGCAGCGACCAGATATAGCAGACAGCGAAACGCCGTCAAGAATTATCTGCTTTCCGTCAGGACGCATCCCACAGCAGAAACTGTTTATGACGCCCTGAAAGAAGAATTTCCAAACATCAGTCTCGGCACCGTTTACCGCAATCTGAATTTTCTGGTGGAACACGGTGAGGCGCTCCGCTTAGACTGTGGGGATGGTTTTATCCATTTTGATGGTTTTACGGACGCTCACAATCATTTTTACTGCAGAAACTGCAGGCAAATCTTTGACTTGGAGATGGACAATGTAGACCATATCAACCTGATCGCCAACGCCGGCTTTGATGGAAAAATCGAAGAACACATCCTCTATTTCCGCGGGCTGTGCAAAAAATGCCTCAAAAGCGGAGCGAGATAAGACGATTTTTGATAGGAAGGGGATAGGGCCGGTTTATAAAAGACGAGATACGGCTATTTTATAAGAGATGAGATGCGGCTATTTTTTATGGGATAGGAAATTGCAAGCCCTCCTATAGGAAAGCTTTGAAATGTAGTGGAACACCAACAAGAAACACAAAGTGTTTCTTGCCGGGGCAAAACGCGGGTTTTGCCCTTTTTATATTGACATCGGGAAATATCATGTTATAATAATCACTAACAAGAACGATTCCTGTTAATGGCAGAAATCGTAAAATAAAATAGAAAAGGAGATTTATCACTATGGCAAAATTTGTTTGTTCTGTATGCGGTTATGTTTACGAAGGAGATGCAGCACCGGAAAAGTGCCCACAATGCGGCGTTCCGGCAGAGAAGTTCAACAAAGTTTCTGACAATGAAATGGTCTGGGAAGCAGAGCATGTTCTCGGCGTAGCACAGGGTGTTGATGAGGAGATTCTCCAGGGACTCCGCGACAACTTCAACGGCGAGTGCTCTGAAGTCGGCATGTACCTTGCAATGGCGCGCGTCGCTCACCGCGAAGGATATCCGGAGATTGGCCTTTACTGGGAAAAGGCTGCTTACGAAGAGGCAGAGCACGCAGCGAAATTCGCAGAACTTCTCGGCGAGGTTGTGACAGACAGCACAAAGAAAAATCTGGAAATGCGCGTAGAAGCAGAGTGCGGCGCTACCGCTGGAAAGATGAAAATTGCGAAAAAGGCAAAAGAACTTGGCCTGGATGCAATCCATGATACAGTACATGAAATGGCTCGTGACGAGGCAAGACACGGCAAGGCATTCAAGGGACTGCTCGAGAGATATTTCGGCTAATCCGAGAAAATGGTGCTTAGAAAAATCCATATATTATGGTTTTGAAAAATGTACTTAGAAAAATCCATACATATTATATGATTTTGGAAAACGGAAAACAATATCTATGCCGATACATGATCAAACCCCTGGCAACAATCGCTGTCAGGGGTTTTTGATATCGGATTTTTTCTGTAAGCGGTTCTATCTCTGCGGATATCCGATCTGGCCGCCTCTATTCCTGCATATATCAGACTGCTTGCTATTAACATCCCTCTGATTCGTTCTGCAGACATCTGCCGGGATTTTTAAGTCACCTATGATATATTCGTTATTAACATCCCTTTGATTCGTTCTGCAGACATACTATTCCTGCATATATTTATAGCAGACTGCCGTTATCGTACCGTCGCCATTTTTGCGGAAAGTCTCGATGATTGTTTCCCTCCCATCGCTGCTGTAACCCCATGCTACTGTCTCTCCGACACGGGCTTTTTTAAATTGATCTGAATCTGTAAAAATCGTGGTTTCTCCCGCTTCCCCATCCTTTAGATACTTCCATTCATAAGAATAGTTCCCATTGCTATTTGGCGAGAGTTTTTTAGACGTACTTTTTAAAAGTTCCGCATGGTCGTTCAGCCACGTCTCCGCACCCTCTTTCCCAATCTGGCGGTCTATGTCTGTAAGAGAACCGATCTGCTGCTCCGCTCCTTTCTCCTGTTTGTCGAGGAGCTTCTTTGCTTTCGGCCTGGCGTATACGCGAACGTTTCCCTCGCTGCCATTCTCCCATTTCTCGAGGAGTTTCTTTGCTTTCGCTGCATCTGCTTTCCCCTTGTCAAGCGGCAGCGTAAAGAGCGCGTTCACGCCGCTATATTTCTCATTTCTCGCTATCTCGCCGCTCTTTTTATCATAGAGGAACGCATCTTTGTCAACAAACACTGTATCTGTTATACCGAGATAGACGCCCCTGTCTGCAAAACATTCCAGATTGTCGCATTCTGCAATCCGGTACTCCACGCCGTTCTTTACAACTCCTTCATAACCTCCGTTCATATAAAAGACATTCATTTTCCACGGGGCAATCCCCTTGATATACGGCGATACCAGAAATGAAGCCCGGTCGTCTTCCTGATAATCCGGCATTGCCGTACCGTCCGCCTTTTTGATAGAAACCAGACAATAGGTGCTGTCCTCTTTTACGACCCTCTCTGTCTCTTCCGACTCCGAATCCTGATAGGAATCGTCCTCCTTTTCAGAAACTTCATAGCCATAATCCCTTAAATTTTCACCGGACACAAGCCCCATGAGGGAAATCTCATAACCGTGGCATGTCTGTGTCACAACGTCCTCTATCCGGTTGTCCTTGCCTAATGCTTTTTCCAGCTTCTTATCTTTCACCTCCCTTGCCAACTGCTGCGGCGTCAAAAGACTCCACGCCGCATATCCTGTCATTCCGCCTGCAAGCAAGATTGCTGCGCCAACTGCTGCGGCGGCCGGCATACGCCGAAAAACTGGTTTTTTCATCTTATCTTTCCTCCTAATCTGCTCTAAAATCCTCTGATTCAGCCTGTCATCCGGTTTATCAGATGGCGTAAGAGCCCGCTTCATCAAATCTTCAAATTCTTTCATGCTTTTTATCCTCCATCTCTGGCATCAAATGCTTCTTTCCTGAAAAGTCCCTTCTTCTTTAAACTGTGTCCACAGACGTTTTCTTGCGTGATATAACCTGCTCTTGACCGTCCCCTCCGGTATCTTTAAAATATCCGCTATCTCCCGCAAAGAAAGCTCTTCCATGTAATACAGATAAACAGGGATACGATATTTTTCTTCCAGAAGATTTACTGCCCTGCGCACTGCAAGTTCCCGCTCATTCTGCAGAATGACCGTCTCCGGAGATCCTTTTTCTTCCTGCAGCGCATCTCTCTTTTCTTCTGTCAGATTTTCAAGCGGTGCAATCCTGTTCCTCCAGGCAAATTTACGCTTTTTATTTTTCCACAGTCGTATTGCAACAGATAACAGCCAGGCTTTGGGGTTCGCATCCGCCTGAATGCCGGAAAGCTTTTCCATCGCTTTCAAAAAAGTATCCTGATAAAGCTCGTCTGCCTCTAAACTGCTGCCTGTCAGCTGACGGCAAAAAGAGTAAATCTCTCTTCCATAGAGAACAATGCACTCTTCTAATTCTGCTGTTGTCATTTGTTTCCTCCAGTCCTGACGTCTTTACTGGTTTTGCTCTTACAATAATACATTGTAATGGCGGGATCAAAGGTTCAACCAATTATATATAAAATTTAAAAGCCTTCCAGTAAAACAAAAAAGCCTTTCAAAATCAATCACAAGAAACAAACATTAGGATATGTAAAAAGTATAAAAATAACAAAAAAGCCTTTCAAAAACCAGCAGTCCGGTAAATGAAAGGCTTGTCTTATTCTCTCTGTCTCATTGATCTACGGCATTCTGCAAAAAGACTGCCGGCTTTTCCTTTTTATGCATTTAAAATAGCATCCGCCAGCTCTTCAAGAGCAGGAATATCTGTCTCCTTTAATGTAGATTGGATCGTCACTGTCGGCTCGACAATTGTAACATCCTTCATCTCACTGAGCATATCGCGCATTACCTTTGCCGCAGTCGGAGCCCAGGAACCATTTTCCAGAATACCGACAATGCGCTTCTGGTATGCCTTGCTCTGCAGGTGATGCAAGAAATCATGCATACATGGGAACACCCCCGCGTCATAGCTTGCCGCCGCCACGATCATCTTGCCATAGCGGAACGCATCCTCAATCACTTCTGCCATGTCTTCTCTCGCCAGATCGCTGACAACTACTTTTCCTGCGCCCTTTGCCTCCAGAATCTCGCCGAGCTTCTTTGCCGCCTCGCCAGTATTTCCATGAATAGAAGCATATGCGACTAAAATCCCTTCGCTCTCTGGCTCATAGCTACTCCATGTATTGTACAGCCCCAGATAATAATCCAGATTTTCCTTTAAAATAGGACCGTGGAGCGGACAGATTGTCTGGATATCAAGCGCCGCTGCCTTCTTTAGCAGAGCCTGTACCGGATTGCCGTACTTTCCTACAATGTTAAAATAATATCTCCTTGCCTCGCACGCCCAGTCTTCATCCGTGTCCAGCGCGCCAAACTTTCCAAAACCATCTGCTGAAAAGAGAATCTTTTCCGTGCTTTCATAAGAAACCATTACCTCCGGCCAATGTACCATCGGCGCCATAACAAAAGTCAGCGTATGCGCTCCCAGAGAAAGCGTATCCCCCTCCTTGACCGTCTGTGTCCTTCCCTCCAGAGAAAAATCAAAAAACTGCGGGAGCATGGAAAAAATCTTTGCATTGCCCACCAGAGTCACATCTGGGTAGAGCTCCACCAGCCTTGCAATACTTCCCGCATGATCCGGCTCCAAATGATGTATCACCAGATAATCCGGTTTCCTTCCGTCTAACGCCTTCGCCAGGTTTTCCTCCCACTCCGCCATTCCACGCTTATCTACCGTGTCCATTACCGCAATCTTTTCATCCAGAATCACATAGGAATTATAAGAAACGCCGTTCGGAACGATGTACTGACTCTCAAACAAATCAATCGTCTTGTCGTCCACTCCTATATATTTTACTGCATCAGAAATTGTTACCTGCATCCTTTCTTCCTCCTCTGCTTGATTTTTACTAAACATACGACACCTGTGCAACAGGCGGATTCTGCCGTGTCAGCAGAAAATCAAGCGCGAACAAAGTGAG
>CANQCD010000118.1 GCA_947589455.1 uncultured Lachnospiraceae bacterium
CTTTTCTGCATAGGCTTTTCCAATCTCGATATAGAGACTGTCTATTTATTATTCGCAGAGTTGATGCTTGCCGTAAGCTTCGTAATCCCGGCAACCTCTTTTGTCTTATTGACCGCGCCCTCTCCCACCTGTGTCAGCTTCTTCCCAAAATCATCTAAAAATGCCATATTAATCCCTCTTTTCTATCTCTTTTCTATCAAAACAACGACTACAAAAACAATCCCACCGACAGCCCGCAGACTGCTCCAAAGAAAGCTCCGGCCAAAACATCCCTCGGGAAATGGACTCCTGTGACAACCCGGATCACAGCAAGCAAAGTCCCTGCCGCAAAGAGATAGGCAGCCATCGCCGGCTCATAGAAAAACACTGCGGCGCCAATCACAAAATCAGAAAATACATGGCGGCTCGGAAAAGATTTTCCCACGGTATCTTTTGGGATCAGCGGGGTAAAACCATATACTTCATAAGGCCGTTTTGCATTATACAGGCTCCGGAATATGCTGACAAGCAAAAACGACGCCGCCGGCACGGAAACCAACAGCCAAAATGCGGCATACTGCCTCTCCATTACCCGTTTAGCCAGCGCAGCCGCATAGCAGGCCGCAACTGATACCGTGATACATTTTCCACAAATATATAATATTTTCGCACCATTCTTTACTGACCGAACCGCTTTTAACAGTTTTTCATAACTCTCTTTCTTCAACTACTCGCTCCTGTTCCCATCTTCCTCCCCCGCCGCTTTTCTAACCGACAGGCACAACTCATCCAGCTGCTTTTGCTCCACGCAGTTTGGCGCGTCTGTCATCAGACAGGAGGCGTCCTTTACTTTCGGGAAAGCAATGACGTCGCGGATGCTGTCCTGCTTTGCCATCAGCATGACCAGGCGGTCCAGGCCATAGGCAAGCCCGGCATGGGGCGGTACGCCATAACGGAACGCATCCAACAAAAAGCCAAACTGTTCCTCCGCCTTTTCCTTTGTGAATCCCAGCGCCTCAAACATCGTCTCCTGCACATCATTCTGATGGATACGGATCGAACCCCCGCCAAGCTCCGTGCCATTTAACACAATATCATATGCCCTGGCGCGCACCTTTTCCGGATGGGATCTTAAAAGCGGGATATCTTCTTCCATCGGCATCGTAAACGGATGATGCATGGCAATATACCGTCCCTGTTCCTCTGAATATTCAAACTCAGGAAACTCTGTTACCCACAGGAATCTGTAATCGCTTTTATCAAGCAGCCCCAAATTTCTCGCAAGCTCCAGGCGCAGGTTCCCAAGTACATCCCAGACTACTTTGTTCTGGTCGGCGGCAAATAAAAGCAGATCGCCCTTTTGTCCCTCCATTGCCTCAGTTAATGCGGTAAGCTCTTCCTCCGTCATAAATTTCGCAAAAGAAGATTTGTATGTTCCATCCTCCTGGATACTGAGATACGCAAGGCCTTTTGCTCCAAACTCTTTTGCATAATTGACCAGTGCGTCAATTTTTTTGCGCGGCATCGCTCCCTGCCCCTTTGCATTGATCCCACGGACAGAGCCTCCCTGTCCGATTGCCCCCGTAAACACGCCAAAACCACAGTTTTTTACAATATCCGAGACGTCTTTTAACTCCATTCCAAACCGGATATCCGGTTTATCCGAACCAAAACGATCCATCGCTTCCTGCCATGTCATTCTCGGAATCGGCAGCGGCACATCTACATCCAGGATTTCCTTGAACAGCTTCTGCAGCAGCCGCTCGTTGACGTCCATTACGTCCTCCTCGTCTACAAAAGAAAGCTCCATATCTACCTGGGTAAATTCCGGCTGCCTGTCTGCGCGCAGATCTTCATCGCGGAAACAGCGGGCGATCTGAAAATATCTGTCGTAACCGGAGCACATCAAAAGCTGCTTAAAAAGCTGCGGCGACTGTGGAAGCGCATAAAAGCTTCCCGGGTGCACCCTGCTTGGCACCAGATAATCTCTCGCGCCCTCCGGCGTAGATTTTGTCAGCATCGGCGTCTCAATCTCCAAAAAACCTTCTTCTGCAAGGAACTGCCGGATCAACGTCGCAATCTGGCTCCGCATGATCAGGTTTCTCTGTAAGTCAGGCCGGCGCAGATCGAGATAACGGTGCTTTAAACGGAGCTCCTCCTTTGTCTTGCTGTCCTCCTCGATTGGGAACGGCGGAGTCTCTGACTCGGAAAGCACGCGTAACTGTTTTGCCCGCACCTCAATGTCCCCTGTCTTTAATTTCTCATTGACTGCACCGGAGCGCTTTACTACCTCGCCGGTCACGGCGACCACAAACTCGCTGCGCAGCTTCTCTGCCTTTTCAAAGCCCGCTTCGTCAATATCGCCCTGTTCAAATATAATCTGTAAAATACCAGAGCGGTCCCTTAAATCCACAAAGATAATGCCGCCCTTATTTCTCTGCTTCTGCACCCATCCCATCACGGTGACTTCCTGTCCAATCTGTTCGCTGCCAAGCTCTGCACAGCGGCAGCTGCGCTTCAGCCCCTTCATCGACTCTGCCATGGTTCCTCTACTCTCCTTTTCTATGCCATGATGCCGGCCAGCCTGCAAAACTGCACTGTGACATGCAGCCGTCGCAACGGCAGCCCGCCCGGCCATTTTATGTATCAGTATATACTACCCTTCCATTAACTTCAATTCTTTTTCAAAAACTGCCAGCGCTTCCTCCTGCCTTTTATTGTGCACCTTGCAGATCTTGCCTGCCGTCATATCAAAATTTAATTTATGCACGATCCGCTGGAATGCCAAAAATACGCGCATATCATAATTATGCACCTCATCGATCATAATGTCCAGCGCTGTCTTTGGGTCAAATGCCTTGCGGTAACTCCTGTCTGTGATCAGAGCAATAAACACATCGCAGACCCTTAAAATACGGGACATCCAGGGAATCTGCTCCCCGCGGAGATTGTCAGGATACCCAGACCCATCATAATTTTCATGATGGAGATACACCACCCTCGCCAGCGCCTTATCATATCCGGCGTCCATAATGATCTCATAGCTTTGCGCGGTATGCTGCCTGACATACTTCATCTGCTCAATGACCAAACTGTCCTCTGCATATAAATAATTCGCCAGCTTCAGCTTCCCTATATCATGTAAGATCCCTGCCACTTCCAGACGGCTGCAAAATTCCCCGTCTTCTCCCAGTTCTCTTGCGATCAGCACAGCCATATTGCTCACCTGGATCCCATGGATCATCTCTTCGCAAACCGTTTCCCTGATATCCAGCGGAATCTCTTCCAGCGCCATGACCCCTTCCATATATTTTTCCATCAATCACACCTCGCTGCTGCCTTTTTTGCTGTTTTTAAAAAATCCCCCACCCGCCGTCTTACGTTCTATCATCTCATCAATCCGCCGGATATAATCGGAAATGCTCTTTACATTTTCCACCCGGCGGACGATCTTTTTCTCCTGGTCATAAACTTTCGTAGAGGCGCCTGCGCCAAGCGCCACGATCGTCTGCATCTCCTCCATGATCAGGATATTATACAGACATTCCTTTCCCGCGCGGGCATATCCGATATTTTCCTGCCCGGAGCTCCCAAAATGCCCTGCTGCATTTTTCTGCCGGTACATATAATATGGCTGATATTTTTCCTGCCCTGCAAAATCTGCCATAACCTCAAACATTTCTTCTATCTGCTGTTTCCTCTCCCATTCTTCCTTTTGGTACCGCGCAGTTTCTTCCAGAACCTCCCTGAGCCTTGACGCGCGTTTTACTACAAGCGAATGGACTGTCACGCTGTCCGGCGATAACTCTGTTATCTTTTTTAACGTTTCCTTAAAATCTCTGCTGTCCTCTCCTGGAAGCCCGGCGATCAAATCCATGTTAATATTGTCAAATCCCTGCTTCCTCGCCATCCAGAAAGCCCGGACGGTCTGTTCTGCGGAATGTCTCCGGCCAATCAAATCGAGCGTCTGCTGCTTCATCGTCTGCGGATTGATGGAGAGACGCGTTACGCCATGCTCTTTCAGGGCTTTTAATTTTTCCTCTGTTATGCTGTCCGGCCTTCCTGCCTCTACGGTAAACTCCAGAGCCTGCGCCGCCGGAAAACATGACGCCACGCACTCCAGCAGCCCGTCAAGCTCAACCGCCGACAGCGCCGTCGGCGTGCCGCCCCCAACATAGATACTGGTCAGCTTCCTGCCGCCGCATTGCCCTGCCGCCGCAAAAATCTCTTTTTTTAATGCGTCAAGATACGCCCCGGACAAATGCCCAAACTGCTCATAGGGATAGGACGGAAAGGAGCAGTACAGACAGGTTGTCGGACAAAACGGAATCCCGATATACAAACTGTACGCATTCTCAAGCTCCCTGTCCCGCAGCAGGTCTGCCTCATGTGCGGCAATAGAAAGGCAAAGCTCCGCCTTATCTTTTTCACAGCAATACCAGTAGTTTAATTCCCTCTCTACCTCATCATAGCTTTTTCCCCTGAGCAGCTCGCCCATCGGAATTTTCGTCGGCCGCACTCCTGTCATCGTGCCCCACGCCGGAACCTGCCTGACAACTCCCGCCGGAAGGTTCTCTTCCGGAAAGTCCTTCAGGCCGAAAAACACCAGCCGTTTTAATTCATTCTTATAACGGGTCCTATCCGGATGCGCTGTCTTATCCGCATGGCTATGCCAGTCGCCAATCCCCCGGACTGTGGCGCGGCTCTCCCTGTGCGCGCCGCCGCAGGAGACGGCGAGAACGATCTCCTCTTTTCCAAGTGTAATCGCAGCCGTGAGCCGATCCTCTGTCCTCCCCGGCTCTTCCCCTTTTACAAAAATATGGCATTTGCTGCCCGGGAAAAAGCTGTTTGCCAGAGCCTGCAGCTCATAGTCAAAATCCTTTTCCGACAACACCAGCACGATCACACTGTCTTCTCCCGCTCCCATCTATTCCACCGCAAATGGATTAAACATTTTTTCATGTTCAATCGAAGTCATCATCCCATGCCCCGGAAATACCCGCACAGCCCCCGGAAGCACAAACAGTTTCTCACGGATTGAGCGGATCAGGCTGCTCATACTGCTGGTAGGAAAATCCGTTCTCCCCACAGAATCCTGAAATAAGGTATCACCGGAAAACAAGATCCCCTCATTCGGCACATAATAGCACATGCCGCCGCAGGTATGCCCCGGCGTCAAAATACAGCGTATCTTCACTCTCATGACTTCTATTTCCTGCCCATCCTCCAGATAGACATCCGCCTGTTCCACGACCGGAGTTCCTCCCATTGCTCCCGAAAGGTTTTTCACCGGATCTTCTAACACCGGCTGTTCTTCCCGCGCCGCATATACAGGCGCGCCATAGCGCTCTTTTACTTTTTTCAGCGCCATAATATGGTCAAAATGCCCATGGGTCAGAAGAACTGCTGTTACCTTCAGCCCTTTCTTTTCCACATAGCGTTCAATCCTGTCAAATTCATCGCCCGGATCGATCAAAATACATTCCTTTGAATCTTCATGATAAAAGAAATAGCAGTTTGTCTGAACCGGTCCTACCACCTGAAAATCACATATCATCCTGTCCATTTCCAACATCCTCCTATGACTGTGTTCTCTCAATATCCTTTACGCTCTCCACCATGCGGATTTTCTTGATCAAAGTATTTAACTCCTGTACAGAATGAATCGTAAAGATAATATTGATCGTCGCGATCCCCTGCTTGCTGGTGCGGCTACTGACGCCTTTTACGTCAATCTTATTCTCCGTGAAAATTTTCGTGATATCCATCAACAATCCCAGCCTGTCATAGGCATAGACGATAATCTCAGAATCATACAATTCATCCGCCTTAGCCACTGACGGAGCCTCCCACTCGGCCGTAATAATGCGCTGGCGATCCTGCTCTGACAGGTTCATCATATTGATGCAGTCCGTCCTGTGGATGGAAACTCCCCGTCCCCTGGTCACAAAACCTATGATCTCATCCCCCGGCACCGGATTGCAGCATTTGGAAAAACGCACGGAAACATCGTCGATCCCCGCTACCACGATCCCGCTTTTTGATCTGACAGCGGCTGACTTTTGCTGGCCGCCGGCCATCCCCTGCGCCGTTTTTTTCCCATTGACCGCCTCTAAGATATCTGCGTCTGTCGTATGCTGCGGATGCTGTTTCCGATAGGCGTCCTGCAGCTTGTTGACAATCTGCGCCTCCTTCAGCCCGCCGTGCCCCAGCGCAGCCAGGACAGAATCCCACTGCCGGAACCCATATTTCTTAAAACAGGTCTCCATATATTCGCTCTTTAACAGATCGGCAAGCACAATCCCCTGATTTTTACAGTACGCCGCAAGCATTTCTTTGCCTTTGGTAATGTTTTCTTCTTTATATTGTGTGCGGAACCACTGGTTGATCTTATTCTTCGCCTGCGTGCTCTTCACAATAGAAAGCCAGTCCCTGGACGGCCCTTTGGAATTTTGCGAAGTCATGATCTCAATCCGGTCGCCGTTCTGGATCTGATAATCAATCGTCACCAGATTCCCATTGACGCGCGCCCCTACCATCCGGTTGCCAACCGCACTGTGTACCGCATAGGCAAAATCAATCGGCGTGGAACCTGCGGGCAGGTTCTTGACGTCTCCATCTTTTGTAAAACAATAGACATGGTCTGCAAACAGGTCTAAGTCGCTCTTTAACAGGCTTAAAAATTCCTTGTTGTCCGACATGTCGCGCTGCCATTCCAGAATCCGGCGCAGCCAGGCTAACTTCTCTTCTTCACTCTTTTCCGTGCTGTGGCCGGACTGGTTCTCTTTGTATTTCCAATGCGCTGCGATACCATATTCCGCCGTGCGGTGCATCTCATAAGTCCTGATCTGTATTTCAAACGGCTGTCCCTGCGGGCCGATCAATGTCGTGTGGAGCGACTGGTAACTGTTCGGCTTCGGCATCGCAATATAATCTTTAAACCGCCCCGGTATCGGCTTGTAAATCTCATGGATCACGCCGAGAGCCGTATAACAGTCCCTCTCGGAGTCCACAATGATCCGGACAGCAAACACATCATAGATCTGCCCTAAATCTTTCTTCTGGTTCACCATCTTCTTATAGATGCTAAACAAATGTTTTGCCCTGCCGTCAACCGTAGCCTTAAGGCCGGCCTCCTCAATGTGATGGCGCACCTCCCCCACGATCTGGGAAATAAATTCAGCCCGGTGGACTTTTCCATCCTCTAACTGAGTGACCAGCTCCTGATAGCGC